>NZ_KQ968590.1:0-3428 GCF_001578585.1 Sutterella sp. KLE1602 | reverse complement strand
AAACCCTCCCACTTCAGTGGCGAGGTTGTTTAGAAAAGAAGAAGGAGTCAGACATGACAGACATCTTCCGCCGCAGGCTCTTTGGCGCAGCAGCAGCCACGGGCCTCGCCGCCGTTCCCGCACATGCCGCCCGAGTTGACGCGGACGAAGAGCTTCTGAAGAAGGACTATCCCGCCGGCCGCAGGAGCGCAGCCCTCGGCCAGCCCGCTCCGATGCCCGAACCCGAAGCGAGGCTCTCCGGCACGTACGACCTCGGTGCGTCCACGCTCAACGAAGGCGAAGTGATCAACGCCTCCCGCTGGGGCGTCGTCTACGCGCATGTTCAGGGCGGCAAGATGACGCATCTGCGTCCGTTCGAGTTCGACTATGCGCCGAGTCCCAATCTCATCTCTGCCATCTTCCGTACTCGCCGTCTCGCATCCGTCAGCCGATGGTTCGCGAAGGCTGGCTCAAGAACGGCCCGAAGAGCCGTCGCAGCCGCGGCGAAGAGAAGTTCGTGCCCGTCTCCTGGGAAAAGGCACTCGACCTCGTGGCAGGCGAAATGAAGCGCGTCTACAAGGACTACGGTCCGAGCGCCGTCTTCACGGCTGGATGAGCACGGGCCGCGTCAACGCCGCCATCAACCTGCAGTAGCGTCTCCTCAACCTCTGCGGCGGCTTCATCCAGTGTGAGAACTCCTACTCGACGGCCGCCATCAGCAAGATTCTTCCGTACGTCGTCGGCACGGGCGATCCGCGCTCCACGTCCTGGGACGTCGTGATCGGGCACAGCGAGCGCGTGGTCTTCTGGGGTTGCGACCCACTGGTGACGAACGACATCGACTGGCACACGACGATTCACAATGCTGCGGGCTACATTCGTGCGCTGCGCGACAAGGGCGTCACGACCATCTCGATCAATCCCGTCCAGACCGACACGGCCGAATACCTCGGAAGCGAATGGATCGCGCCGCGTCCCGGCACGGACTGCGCCATGATGCTCGGCATGATGCACGAGCTCGAAGCCACGGGCAAGGCCGACCACGCCTTCCTTGAGAAGTGCTGCAGCGGCTGGAAGGAACTTCGCGCCTACATCATGGGCGATGAGGACGGCGTCGCCAAGACGCCCGAATGGGCCGCCGAAAAGACGGGAGTGCCCGCCGAGCGAATCCGCAAGCTTGCGCACGACCTGCATGAGCACCGCACGATGCTCATGGTCGGCTGGGGCATCCAACGCATTCAGTACGGCGAACAGCCTCACTGGATGGCCTTCGCGCTCGCGAGCGTTCTGGGCCAGATCGGCCTGCCGGGCGGCGGCATCGGCACGAACTACCAGTATTCGAGCGGCGGCGCTCCGTTGGCAAAGGGCCCGTTCCTTGCGGGCGTTCCCGCCAAGGTGAAGCCGGCGCTTCCGTTCAACGATAACTGGAAGGGCTCGACCACGATTCCGGTCGCGCGCTTCGTCGAATGCTTCCTCAATCCGGGGAAGACCATTGACTTCAACGGCCGCAAGGTCACGGATCCTGAAGTCAGGCTTGTATTGTGGGCGGGCGGCAATCCCTTCGCGCACCAGCCCGACACGATGAAGCTCGAGCGTGCCTGGAAGGAGCCCGAGACGGTCGTCGTCACCGACACGGTCTGGACCGCCACGGCCCGCCACGCCGACATCGTGCTTCCCGCCTGCACGACCTTCGAGCACAACGACATCACGAGCATCGGCACCTACACGAACGACGGCTTCGTCGCCATGAAGCAGGCCATCGAACCGCGCTTCGAGTCCCGCTCCGACTACTGGATCTTCACCGAGCTCGCCAAGCGTCTCGGCGTCGAGTCCCAGTACACGGAAGGACTCGACGAAATGGGCTGGATCCGCCGCCTCTACGAAGGCGCCATGAAGATGGGCAGGGCCGGCAAGATCGCCATGCCCGACTTCGACGAATTCTGGAAGAAGGGCTACGTCATGTTTGACGTCGCCGACAAGGACCGCAACTACGTCGCCTTCGAGGCCTTCCGCAAGGACCCGAAGGCCAATGCACTCTCGACCGAAAGCGGTCTCATCCAGCTCTACTCGCCGAAGATCGCGAGCTACGGCTATGACGACTGCAAGGGGCATCCGTGCTTCTTCGAGCCGACCGAAGGCGTCTCCAGAGCCACCAAGGACGCGCCTCTCGCCCTCATGGCCTGCAAGAGCCGCTACCGCATGCACAGCCAGCTCGACGGCACGGTGAGCCACGACTTCGCCAACATCGAGGACCGCGAGCCGCTCTGGATCCATCCCGATGACGCCGCCGCACGCGGCATCAGGAACGGCGACATCGTGCTCGTCTCCAACAAGCGCGGCGCAGCGCTTGCGGGCGCCTATGTGACGGAGCGCATCCTCAAGGGCGTCGTCGTCCTCCACCACGGCGCCTGGTTCGATCCGCAGGACGTCAAGGGCCGCCGCATCGACGTGCACGGCAACTCCAACACGCTCACGATGGACGAGCCCACCTCGAAGCTCGCTTGCGGCAACATCGCCTCGACGGCCAACGTCGAAGTGTCCAAGTGGACGGGCGAGCTGCCCGACGTCAGCGTCTACCGCGAACCTCGCATCGTGCGTTGATGCTTCGACTTGACTGACGCATGAGAAAAAACGCCGGATTCTCCTTCGGGGGATCCGGCGCATTATTTTGGCCCGCAGCCCAATCGAACCGGGCGGCATGCACAAAACGATGAAAGGGAAAAAACCCGCGGCATGCAGGCCTGCGGGGCTTTTTCATTTATGAACGGGAAATCGACCGCGCGCGATGAGATGTTTCGTCAGAATTCCTCACCGTCGGCAGCGAATTCAATTTCCTTCAATTGAGCGAATCTCAATCTTCCTTGTTGACGAGGAAGTCACTGCGATTGCCGCCATTGGCCTCGTGCTCCTTGATCCAGTTGGGCGTGCGGCCGTGGCCGGTCCAGGTCTTGTCGCCGAAGGCGTACATGACGGGGCCGGCGGAGCGCTTGGCGCGAGGCTTGGCACCGGGTTCGGGGAAGCGCACGTCGGATGCCGTGATGTTGAAGAGATTGATGAGAGTCTGGACCTCGGCGATGGCTTCCTTGACAGCGGCGGCACGGGTCTCCTCGAGCTCACGCTCCATGGACTGGATCTGAGCAACCTTTTCCTTGATGGACATGTCTGAACTCCTGATTGCGCCGGCAGATTCCGGCGCGGGAAAGGCCTTTGAGAAGGCCCGATTGATTTAATTTGAATTCAGTATAAATAAATTCGGGGGACTTTGCAAATACTCAAAACATCCCGGTCAATGCAATTCATTCCGCAAAAGGCGAGGTTTTTCGCCATATTCCCGTTCGAAAGCTGCGATTTGCGTCCCTCATCACCCGCTTGCTGTCCGAATGATGTCCGCATGGGCCGGACGAATCGATTGCTTCTGTGACTGCTCCCCGTCCGATTTGTAACAAATC
>NZ_KQ968589.1:0-11181 GCF_001578585.1 Sutterella sp. KLE1602 | reverse complement strand
ACCCGTTAGAACGTGCCCATGCCGAGCACACAAGAGAAGAGCCCCGAGGCGAATGCCGACGGGGCTCTATCGTGGGAAGGCGTTGCTGTCCTTCCGGGATGCCGGCGATGGGCGGCCGGACTTTGAAAAACCGGGACCTTGCGTCCTGCGGTTGATATTATGGTACGCCCGCGAGCCCTTCCCGTCAAGCCTCAACACGCACGATTTCGCAAGCTAGACGGCAGGAAATACCCGCATTCGCACTCATCTGCATTCATCACGCACAAAATGAGCCAAAATGGAAGAGCCCCGAGGCAATGCCGACGGGGCTCTATCGTGGGAAGGTCTTACGGTACCTTCCGGGATGCCGGCGATGGGGAGCCGGACTCTTGAAAACCGGGACCTAGTGTCCTGCGGTTGATACTATGGTACGCCCGCACGAAGCTTTCGTCAAGCGTCTTTTGGCTCGAACTCCCCCTCAAAAACCCTCATTTGCACTCATCACGTCCGAAGGTGCGCCGCGGGCTCAGGATTCATAGAAATTCGGCGCGGGAACCTCTGTCTTCAGACAGGGGTTATTGACCAGCAGGAGGCCGTCAGAATTCGAGCGTCATGTCGTACCAGACGGCGCCGCCGTGTTCGGAAGCGGAGACGCCCATGTTGACGAAGCCGAACTGTTCGTAATAATGGATGAGCCTTTCCTTGCAGGTGAGGATGAGGCCGCGGCGGCCCTCGGCCCTCGCCTTCTCGATGAAGGCGCGCATCAGCAGGGGCGCGGCGCCCCTGCCGCGCATTTCAGGAAGCACGCAGAAGCCGAAAATCGACTGCCAGGCGCCCTTCGGGTCGTGCAGGGAGGCGTTCTCGAACATCGGATCGGAGATCGTCGCGTCGTTCGTCACCATGCCGTCGATGAGACCAACGGGACGGCCGTCCTCGCACAGAAGCATGAAGCACTCGGGAAAGACCTTCATGCGAGCCTCGAAGCTCTCGCGCGTGGCCTTCTCCTCGGGCGGGAAGGACTGCGCTTCGATGTCGGTCATGGCGTCAAGGTCGCTCATCGCGGCGGGGCGGACGGTCAGCATGGGATTTTCCTCAGAGTGTTTCGTACGCGCCATATTATAGGAGCCTGCAGGCCTTTTCCCATCCGGTGCGCATGACGATGGCGGCCCATCTCATGAAGTTGAGTTGACAAAGCATTCGCTCAATTCTTCCTGAAGGCCAGGAGCGCCACGTTGGCGATGACAAGCGCGATGCCCGCGGTCTGCCAGAAGCCGAGCACGTCGCCCAGAAAGAGCATCGAGAAGAAATAGCCCGCAAGCGGCTCGGCGCTGTTGAGCAGCCCCGCCACCACGGGCGAGACGTGCCTCAGGCCCGCGAGAAAGCTCCAGAAGGCAAACATCGTGCCGAATAGAACGAGAAAGGCGAAGGCGCCTGCGGACGCCGCGGTCCATTCGGCCGAAATCGAGAGCGGATTGCAGAAGACGGACGCCCAGACGCCGCCGAAGACCAGACCCCACGCAAGCGCGGGCACAACGCCCGCGCGGGCGACGAGGCGCTTGGACTGGATGTTGTAGGCGGCGGCCATGATGGACGAAACGAGTCCCCAGACGATCGCCATCGGCGAGAAGACAAGCCCGGAGAAGTCGCCGTCGGTCACGATGAGGGAGACGCCTGCGGCAGCGAGCAGGAAGCACGCGATCTCAAGCCGCGGCACGGGGCTTCGGTTCACGATCGCGCTCCAGAGTCCGCACCAGAGCGGAACGGTCACGAGCAGGATCGCGCCCGTGCCTGCGTTCGAATAGTAGATGGACTCGAAGAACGCATTGTGCGCGCCGAAGAGGAGCGCGCCGCTCACGGCGGCGTCGATCACCATCCGGCGGTCGGTCCAGAGCCTCCAGATCGCCCGCGGGCGCACGAGGCTCATGACGAGCACGAAGAGCGAGCCTGCGCAGAGCTGGCGCAGCGTTACGAGCTCAAGCGGCGTCTCGAAGGCGCCCGAGGAAAAGAGATACTGCACGGACGTGCCCATCGCGCCCCACAGAATGCCTGCGAGGAGGACTAGCGCGACGCCCGTGAGGTTGGAACGGTCGACTGGCATAAAAAAATGAAAGCTGCGTGGTTTTCCAGCCTGTTTCGTTATCTTATCAGACGGAACGGGAGCTCGCGACAACGCAGAAAAGGCATCGGGCGCCGCCTTGTCAGCGACGCCCGATGAGTCTTGATGATGCGCCTCTTCCCTGCAGCGCCCGTCAGAAGCCTTCTGCCGGAATGAAGCTCGCCTTGGGATGGCCGCACTCGGGGCAGGTCCAGTCCTCGGGGAGATCGTTGAAGGGAGTGCCCGGCTCAATGCCGAATTCGGGAAGCCCCTCTTCGGGATCGTAGACGAACCAACACACCTTGCACTGCATGTGCATCTCCGGCGTGATGCGTGCGCGCATCAGGCGGTCGAGACCGTCGCTCACGTCCGAGCCTGAAAGGTTCGTCGGGAGGACGTCATCGCTCACTTCATTGTCGTTCATCGGGCCTCCTCCACGGGTTCTCCGCCGATGGCGCCGCGCTCGAGGTCCTTTTCGACCCAGTCGACCATCTCGCGGCAGCGCTCGACGGTGTCGTCGAAGGCCTCGCAGGGCGAGGCCACCTCGGGCGGGATCACCGCGCAGACGTAGGCGTCAAGGAGCGGCTTGCCCGCATTGTTGAGCATCTTCGTGTGCCAGATGCCGCGCACGCCCGTGCGGTTGATCGTGCTTTTCGCAAAGCCCGTGATCTCGGCCCGGATGTCACCCGTGCCGAGCGTGGAGAGAATCGCGCGGGAGTCGCCCGGCGAGAGCGGCTGCTTGGTGAGTTCGACCATGTGGGCGGGGCTCTCGGGGAGCCTCGACCAGTCGATCTTCTGCTGTGCGGCGCGCAGCTCCTCCAGAATCGCGGGAGCCGCGAAGACGTCAGAGCCATTGTTGACGATCGTGCCGACCGTCTCTTCGCCGCCCCGGGCGGCAAGCCACACGCAGCGCGGGATGCGTCCGAGAATGAAGGAGTCGTGGCCGCCCATCTGCAGGCGCCAGAGGGCGGGAATGCCCGTTTCCTCCATGCGGGCGAGCCCGTCGTGGAGCGTGATGCGCACCTCACCGCTGCCGAGCATCGGCAGGATGAAGGGCAGCCAGGCGCGGTCGAAGCTCCTGAAGTCCCAGACGCGGTGAAGCTCCTCGAGGACTTCGGGCCCGGCGGCCTTCGCCTCGAGCACGGCCTTCTCGACCTCGCGCAGAAAGTCAACGAGCGCCCGCGCGGCTGCGCGCTCTACCTCGGGCGGGAGCTGCGGCACCTCGGCCCATCGGCCGGCGCCGTCCAAAGTCAGACTGGACATGGGGGATCTCCTAACTCAATCTTCCGTTTTCTGCAGGATCGCAATCGTGCGCGAAGGGCCCTTCTCACGGGCCCCGATCTCGACGAGCGCCTGAATGTATTCGTCCCAGCCCATCAGTCCCTCGGCGGCGCCGAGGTACTCCGCGCCCCTGAAGAGCGCGACGGCGGGAAACTTGCGGATGCCGTAGCGTGCGCCGAGGGCCCTGCCCTCGGAGACGGCCGTGTACCAGCCCGAGGCGACGGCGGCGCCGAGCGCCTTCCTGAGCTCGGGGCCGATCACGGCGATGTCGAGCGTCTCGCGCCTCAGGTTCGGATCCTCCGCAAAGAGGACCATCTTGAGGCCGGGCGCTTCGAGCATCGTCTCGAGCGTGGCGCCCGAGAATTCCGCAAAGCCCGCCTCTTCGCGCAGGCGCGCAAAGAGCGGATGAACGGCCGTGTCGACGACGGCCTCGACGGGCGGCTTGGGTTTTGCCATGGATCAGGCTCCTTTCTTTCCGACGAGCGCCTGCAGATGCGGCGGGAGCCGAGGCTCGCCCGTCAAGTCCTCAAAGCCGGCGGCCTCGGCCGCCGCCGATTCGTCACCCGCCATCACGGCGGAGACGCACGCGAGCGCTCGACCGATCCTTTCGGCCTCCTCTTCGCTCACGGTGCGGATGACGCTCTCGCGAAAGACGAGCACCCAGTCGCCCGGCGCGAGTTCGCCCACGAGCGACGTGTCGACCTTCAGGTCGGGCGCGCCCTCGCGCCTTGCAACGGCCGAGAGGCCCTCGGCCTCAACGATCCGCATGGGAACGGCAATGCACATGCCATGCCTCCTTTTTATGCGGGCCTCCTGCGGGAGGCCTCATTTTCTCTCGAAGGACGGATCCTCGACGTGTACGCCCGCGGGCCTCACGAGGAAGCGCTCGTCGCCGATGCGGCAGGCCTCGGCCTCGCAGGGACGGCCTTCCTCATAGGGCGCCTCCTCCACGCAGGCGGCCATGAGCGGCGCGACTTCGGCCCCTTCGGGACGGCGGGCAAGATCAAAGCCCCAGCGCGCCACTTCGGCACGACCGAGCTCGACCGCCTCGTCAAGCAGGTTCCTGAGCGTGTCGGAAAGGCTTCCGCCGTAGTCGTCGAGCCTTTCGGGCTGAACACCCACGACGACCAGGCTCTCGGGGGCGCGGCCCATCAGGGCCGCAGTGGCGAGCAGTTCGGAGAATCCCGTCTGATGCGGGGAGATCTTGGTGGTGAGCCATGGCTCGACGTCGTCGTCGCGCAGCACCATCATCGTGCCGGGCTCCTCGTGGAAGTCGCAGCAGTCGAAGACGAGGATGCGGCGCGCGGACGTGATGAGGTTCATCAGATAAAAGCCCAGCGTGCCGCCGTCCTCGACGCGCACCTCAGGCCTGTCCTCATAGAGCCTGTGAAAGTGTTCGACGCAGCGAGGCCCGAACCCCTCGTCGGCCCAGAGGATGTTGCCGATGCCGAGCACGAGCACTTCGCATCGGTCGTCTAGTACGTCAAGCGCCATGAATGCCCCCCGTTGATTGTCCTGCCCTTTAATATAGACCAGCACGCCTCGGTCGGCATCAGTCAGGCGTAGCGAATCCACTACGCACTATGGAGGAGAGGCCGCGCGACGTTCGGCAGGGTTTTCAGGCCTTGCGCGAGGCGTTCTTCTTCGCCGTGAGGTCGTCGGCCTCGAGCACGATGGCTCGAATCCACCTGAGGCTCACGAGGGTTGCAAGCACCTCAGCGAGAGGCTGGGAGGCGCACAGGCCCGTGAGGCCGAACCATCCCGGGAGCGTGAGGATGAGCGGCAGGAAGCACCAGCCCTGCCTGAGGCTCGAGAGGAAGGACGCGGCCTTGGGGCGGCCGAGGACCTGATAGGTCATGTTGGCGATCATCGAGACGGCGATGAAGGGGAAGCCCGCGAACGCCCAGCGCATGGCCGTCGTGCCCGTCTCCATCACCTCGGTGTCTCCGCCCGCGAACACCGAGACGATGCTCTCCGAAAAGATGAAGCCCGGAATCGCAGCCGCCGTCGTGAAGGCGGTGCCCGCGACGATGGTCGAGACGAGCGCCTTCTTGACGCGCGCGTAGTTGCCCGCGCCCCAGTTGAAGCCCGCCACGGGCTGGTAGCCCTGGCCGAGGCCCACCATCACGGCGTTGACCGTCATGAGCACGCGGCTCACGATGCTCATCGCCGCCACGGCCGCGTCGCCGAAGCCGCCTGCGGTGAGGTTGAGGATCGAGGCCGCGACGGCCGCGAGCGCGTTTCTCAGAAGGCTCGGCATGCCGTTTCGCAGAATCGTGGGCGAGAGCCTGCGCAAGCGCTCGAGCGTGGGCGGAATGATCCTGAGGAGCCCCGCCTTCCTGCGGTAGTGATTGACGAGGATGAGCAGACCCGCCGCCTGGGAGAGGACGGCGGCCCAGGCCGCGCCCTCGATGCCGAAGCCCAGTCCGAGGATGAAGGCGGGCGTGAGCGCAAGATTGAGGATGCCGCCCGCGAGCAGCGCGCGCATGCCGACGACGGCAAGGCCCTCGCTTCTGAGCAAGTTGTTGAAGGTGAAGCTCGCGCACACGACGGGCGAGCCGATGAGAAGAACCTCGGCGTAGCGCACGGCGTCGGGCATGATCGTGGGCGTCGCGCCCAGGACCCTGAGGAGCGGCTCGTCAAAGAGTAGGCCCAGCACGCCGATCGCCACGCCGCCCAGCACGGAGAGGAGAATGCCCGTGCCCGCGATGAAGCCCGCGGCCTCGTATTCGCCCGCACCGAGGAGGCGCGAGGTCTGGCTCGCGCAGCCCTGTCCCGTCATGATGCCGACGGCGGCGAGGATCATGTGGAGCGAGAAGACGATGCCGAGCGCGGCGACAGCCGTCGTACCCAGGGTCGAGACGAAGTAGGCCCCCGTCAGGTTGTAGATGGCGGGCGTGAGCATGCTCACCATGGTGGGCGCGCCGAACTTGACGACCATCGGGAAGACGGGTCCCGTGAGGAGCTCGCCTCTGGTTTTCGCGGCCTTGTCGCCGGACGCGGGCGCCGTCATGCGAGGCGGGCGTCTTCGGCCGGCTCGAAGGACGGCATGAGGCGCAGCTTGTGGAGGTTCAGGACGTGGAGCCTGTCGATGCGGGCCCTGACTGCCTCGTCGGGGCACTCGCCCGTGAGCACGTAGCGGTCAAGCACGGCATAGGTGAAGCCGAGGCGCTCCTCGTCGGTCGAGCCCGAGAGGCCGTCCGAGGGCGTCTTGTCGACGAGCGACCCGGGCAGTCCGAGCGCATGGCCGATCTGGCGAACCTCGTGCACGAGAAGGTGCGAGAGCGGGCTGAAGTCGCCCGCGGCGTCGCCGTACTTCGTCGAGTAGCCGACCCAGTCCTCGGAAAGATTGCAGGTGTTGGCGACGCGCCCGCCCTGCGGGAGCATCTGGCCGACGGCATAGAGCGTCGTCATGCGGATGCGGGCGGGCATGTTGATCGCGGCGTCCCGCGTGAGGCCGTCCGTGCCCGACAGCTCGAGCAGTCCCGGCGAAGCCTCGAGCGCGCCCCTGAGGCCCTCGACCGCCGCATGAATGTTGACCTCGACGATCCTGATGCCGAGCACGCGCGCAATCTCCCTCGCATCCTCGATGTCGGCCTGCACGCCGTCAGGCATGAGCACGCCCACGACGCGCCCGGCGCCGAGCGCCTTCACGCAGAGCGCGGCCGTCACGGTCGAGTCCTTGCCGCCCGAGAGCCCCACCACGGCGCTGCACTTCGGGCCGTTCTCTTCAAAATACCTGCGGATCCATTCCGCAAGGTCGTCCGCCGTCTGCCGAGGGTTCGCGAGCATTCGTCACCTTTCACGTCTTTTGCGGACGGCGCACCGCGCGCCGCCCTGCCTCCCGTCATTTTAGCGGCTCACCCGCCTGAGGGTGACTCTCATTTGCAAGCCCGCCCCGGTCGGGAAAGGCGATCCTCCCGAGTAGAATATGAGAGACACGCGAAAGATTGAAGCAGACGTCAATAACCCCCGCCTAAGGCGGATGTTCCCTCGCGGCAATTCTATGGCAGCGCTCCTCAAACTTCTTCTCTTCACGCTTCTGATGCACACGGCGTGCACGTCGCTGCGCTTTACCGCGACGCTTGACGCCATTCATGCAGGGGCCTCGTCCTTCGAGGTGGGCCTCATGCTCGCCTCGATCTCGTTCGGGCCCATGTTCCTTGCGATCGCCGCGGGCCGCTGGCTCGACCGTTCAGGTCCGCGCGCTCCGATGCTCGCCTCACGGCTCTCCGTCATGGCGGCTGCGGGCTTCGCCATCCTGCTTCCCGCATCCGACCTCGGGATCGCGCCTCTTTTCGGCGCCTGCGTCCTCACGGGCCTGTCCTTCATGCTCACGAACGTCGTGATCCAGCGCCTCACGGGCGACGTCACGACGCCGAAAAACCGCCGCTTCGCCTTCACGGCGCTCTCGCTCACGACCGCGAGCTCGAACCTTGCGGCCCCCGTCGTCGCGGGCTACGTGATCGAGCGACTCTCCTACACGGCCGTCTACGTCTGGAGCGCGGTTGCGCCCCTCATTCTCTCCGTGCTCCTCTTCGTGCCCGCCTTCGGGATCGTCATGAAGGCAAGGCCCCGCGCCGTCAGGGCGGAGGCGGGACGCACGAAGGGGTCAGCCGCGGACTTCCTGCGCGACGGCCCGATGCGCGCCGTGCTCGTCGCCTCGGTCATCATCTCGATCGCCTGGGAGGTCGGCAACCTGCTCATCCCGATCTACGCCGCGGGCGTGGGGCTTACGCCCTCCGAAATCGGCTGGGTGCTCGGGAGCTTCGCGGCGGCCACGTTCATCGTGCGCTTCGTGACGCCGTTCCTCCTCAAGGTCGTGCTCGAGTGGCACATGATCGTGCTCTCGCTCCTGCTCGCCACGGCGGCCTTTGCCGTCATGCCGCTCGTCACCACCCAGGGCGCCATGATGGGCGCCGCCTTCGTGCTCGGGCTCGGCCTCGGGGCGTCGCTTCCCAACATGATGTCCCTCGTCTACCTCTTCTCGCCGCCCGAGCGCATCGGCGAGGCCATCGGCCTTCGCATCATGGCGCTCAACCTCGGCAAGTCGGTCTTTCCCGTCCTCGCCGGGCTCCTCGGCAACTGGATCGGCGCAGGCTCCACCATCTGGTGCCTCGCGGCCTTCGCCGCAGGCGGATGCGGGTACGCGGGCGCTGCGGCCCGCACCGTGCTCTCGAGGATGAAGGCGCTCAGGGACGCGAAAATCGATGGATGAGTCCTGGATGACGGGGATGGAAAGAGCAAGGGCCTGCAGGCTTTGGAAAGCCTGCGGGCCCTTCACTTGTGTTTCACCGCGGATCCTTTTTCAGCCCCCCGTCCCGCCTCGTGGATGAGGCGGGTTCCGACGTCCGGAATTAGACGAGGAAGTACAGGATGCCGAGCGTGATGATGGCGGCGGGAGCCGTGCGCTTGACGACTTCGATCGGGGAGACGCCTGCGATGCCCGAGAGCAGGATCAGGCCGCCCGCGAGCGGAGAGGACATGCGGCCGAGGCCGGCGGCGATCATGGCGAGGTAGCCCAGACCGTCGATCTTCATGCCGAATTCGGCGGCGTGAGGCGTGACGGCTTCGTTGAAGGCGAACGCGGCGGCGTCGCCGGAGCCCGTCAGGACGCCGAAGACGTACGGGCCGACGGAACCGCCGATCTTGGCGACTTCATTGGCGTGCGTCAGGTAGTTGACGAAGAGGTCGATCACGCCCGTGGCGCGAAGACCGGAGGCGAACACGCCGGCGGCAATGATGATGCCGAGGATGCTGCCGTAGCCCTTGCCCATGCCGTCGAAGAACTTGGAGATGGTCTTCTGCGGGTCGGCGCGGGTGACGAGCATCGCGTACATCATGCCGATGAGCATGGCGGTCGCAACGGAGATCTTGACGGACGGAATGTAGAAGGAGAAGCCCAGAAGCAGAGCGACCGGAACGAGCGGAGCAAGCGCGCAGAGCACGTTGACCTTTTCGTCCTGATGTTCTTCTTCGGTCTGGGCGGCGTCTTCAAAACCGCCCTTCTTGAAGTCGCCGTAGGCGACGCAGACGCCCGTCATCAGGACGACGAGGCAGCCGCAGACCATGAAGGTCACGTTGGCGTACCCGCCCACGAACTCCATCACCTCCATGCCGGCGAGCTTGGCGATGAACGGGTTGTGGGAGACGCCCGGATTGAAGTAGCCGGCCATCACGCAGGAGGCGACGGCAGCGGCGGCCATGGCCGGACGGAAGCCCGCGCGAACGAGAAGCGGGATGAGCGTCGGGCCAACGGCGGCGGACATGCCGGCCATCGACGGAATGGCGGTGGCGACGACGAAGCCCACGAGGATACAGGCCGGAAGCAGGAAGATGCCGAGCTTGCCGAGCGGCTTCGTGAGGAGACGGACGAGGTGACGGTCGCAGCCCGTGAGCGAAATGACGCCGGCAAAGCCGAGCGCCGAGCAGATTGCGATGATGAGCGAGCCGTTCGTCATCGACTTATCGAACTGCTTGAAGGCCGCCATCGGATCCATGGCGATGAGGGTCATCACCAGACCGGCGGTGAGAAGCACGAGTCGCGTTTCATAGCGCTTGATGAGCGCATAGACGGTGGCGCACACGACGAGAAGCGCCAGACCGATGGTAATGTTCATGGGATTGTCTCCTGCCGCAGCATGCCCCGCGGGCGCTGCGCAGCGTGGTTGTGTCGGATGTCCGCAGTCCGCCGCGGTGATTCCGGGAGCCTCCTCCGATGCCGGAATCCGCTCTGCCGGACCGCTCCGCGGCCGCCTGTTGTGTACAGGCCGAAGATTTTACCAAATTGCGGCGTAAAGCTCCGTTCAGGGCGGAGATATAAGCCGCGGGTTTTTCGATGAACGCTAGTATCATATAGGCTTGATTATTCGCCAAGGCTTTTCGTTCAAACTGAAACCCGACGGAGCTCAAGACAGGAAAATGTCCCGCTTCGCCGGTTGTACGCGCTGGGTGTACAACCAAGGGCTTGCATGGAACGAAGAGCGTCGTGCAGCGGATCCCGCCTTTCATCTCAGCTATTCGAAGCTTTGCACCGAACTGCTGGTTTGGAAGGAGCAGAATCCCTGGCTCAAGAAAACGCACTCGCAGGTTCTCCAACAGTCGCTGAAGGATCTGATGGGCGGCTTCCAGAAGTTCTTAAAAGGTCTGTCGGCCTTCCCGAAGAAGCACAAGAAGTTCGTGACAACGGACTCCTTCCGCTTCCCGCAGGGCTTCAAGATTGACGAAGGACGACGGCAGATTTATCTGCCGAGCATCGGCTGGGTCAAATACAAGCGAAGCCGCTTCATTCAAGGCAAGGCCAAGAACGTGACGGTTTCCCGACAAGCCGACGGATGGTATGTTTCCATCCAGACCGAGTACGAAATGGAACCTCCCAAGCATGCCGGCGACAGTGTCGGCATTGACATGGGATGCGTCCGTTTCTGCACGCTTTCCGACGGCACGTTCTTCGAGCCGTGCGGCGCACTCAAGAAGCAGCTTAAGAAGCTTGCTTGGATGCAGCGCAGGCTCGCAAGAATGCAGAAGTTCGGGAAGAATTGGCGCAAACAGAAGCCGCGATTGCAAGGCTTCATCAGCATATCGCCAATGTCCGTCGTGATTTCATCGAAAAGGTCTCGCTGAATATCTGCAAGAACCACGCAGAGATTTTCAGAGAGGACTTGAAGGTCAAGAACATGACGGCATCCGCGAAGGGAACTGTTGAGGAGCCCGGCAGTCGCGTTGCACAAAAGAGCGGTCTCAACCGTTCCATTCTCGATCAAGGCTGGGGGATTTTCTTCAACAAGCTTGAGTCAATAACCCCCGCCTAAAGGCGGAGGCTTCAA
>NZ_KQ968588.1:0-24580 GCF_001578585.1 Sutterella sp. KLE1602 | reverse complement strand
TACATAAGTTCACGGTGCTCTCGAAGAGACTTGAGGACGGTACGAAGATCGGATACTGCAAGCTCAACCAGTCACCTTATCTCGTCCATGACTTCAGGCTCTTCGACAAGGTGAGATGTCTTGGGCAAACCGGCTTCATCTTCGGGCGAAGATCGTCCGGCTACTTCGATGTACGGAGGCTGGACGGCGTAAAGCTTTCCCCTAGTATCAGCTGGAGGAAACTCACGCTTCTCGAAAAGAGAAGTACCTATTTAACCGAACTTAGAAAGGAGGACGGCGCTTCCTCCCCTGTCTGAAGACAGAGGTTTCCGCGCCGAATTTCTATGACGAACGGGGCTTTGTTTTATGGGCTTGGGTGAGGCAGGTCACGGTTCGCGTTGGATGGCATTGAGCATCGCCAGTCCCTTTTTCTTCACATGTGCTCGTAGAAGCTCCTGCTCGCGAATCGTCAAGTCGAAAACCATGGCTGTTGCGACCTCAAATCGCTCGCTTACGGCGTCCAGGCGAACCTTGTCGATCATTCCCGCCACCATTTCTTGTTTGACGGTTCGAAGCTCTCGTATGGCTTCCGCAAAGGAATCCTGCTCAACCGCCTCGAAGTTCTCTGCTAGTACGTAGCCATAGAGCAGGTATGTGGCCACCACACTGAAGTCCTTGTCCGAAGCCGTGCCCAAATAAAGCCGCGTGCACCGCGTCGTCAAGCGCTCCCGCGTTACGGTGATCGCTTCCGGCGATGATCTCTGCATCTGGTGAATGGCCGCAAACGGTCCCTTATGCCGAGCCATTTTCGCAACCCCCTTCACAGCGCCCCCTTCCTGGCCACTTCGGCCAATGATTCATCCCCCTCATCCAGTCCCTGCCGAACGTACCTGCGCAGATTCCCCATCACTTCCTGATAGTTTGAATCGAAGTAGCTCAGGGCTTCGAGCGTGTCGAAGATCGTGGACTTCTTCAGGACCTCGATCCCCGGCTCAAAGGAGTCCTCGATGAGCGCCAAACGATCCGAGTCGAAGCCCTCGCCCCGCTCCCAGAGAATCTGCATTTCCAGCAAAGCCACGATGGCCTTGGTAATCGGCTCACGAAGCTCCGCCTCCTCTTCGAAGGCGTTCGTGAGACGATGGATGACGACCAATGCTCGCAGGATCATCGAGAACTCCTCCTCGTCCGCCGTTCCGAAATGGAACTTGAGCAGGGCATCGCGACTAGCCCGCTCCAAGTTTTTGACTTGATCCTCGGCGTTTTCCGTCCTGAGCAGGATCGGTGGGATGCCGTACACGGGCTTTGCGCGGTAATGCTTGTGGCGTTTTGGTTTGCTGTGCTTTGTCATACGTTTTGAGCCTCTGACGAGGCTTTAAGTGGCCAAAGGAAGGGTTGGCGGTCCCTCCTGCTACCTCTGCGCTCATCTATGACCAAAGGTTCAAAGGATGGGCAGGTGCTCCCCGCACCAGCCGACTACGATCTTTTCCTCGTCTTGAACGCATTCGAAATAGATTCTCAACGTCAGCGCGGTATTCCGCTTCACACCTATGCACAGGTGTTTGAGCATCGGCATCTCCTGCCCCTTGTAGTTGAACGTCCGACAGCGAATCAGCTCCTTGGTTCCTTGCAGGATGTTACTTTCCCGCGAACTGTACGTGTTCGGAGTGAAGACCTTGCGGGCAGCCGCATCTCCCCCGTTCAGGTATGCTGGCATCCACAGCTTCGTGAGGCGCATCAGCAGTTGGAAACAACGGCTTCCGCTCTGGCATTCAACGGGAACGTCCTCCGCACTCTTCTTCGCACTCGGAAGCACGACAAGACGTCCCTGACTCAGAATCTCGGCAGCCCTCAGGGCGTTCGGCACGCTCATCTGGCGCTCCGGTTGAACGATCCACGTCGCCACGGCATCCAGAGCCGGTTCGTCGGCCATCACCTCACCCTTTTGGGCCAATGCATCAGCAAGACTGTCGTTGAGCCGCTTCTGCTCTTGATAAGCCTGAGAACGCGCATAGAGTTCGGTCTCAAGGGCGCTTATACGTGCCTCCAAAGCCTCGTTTTCACGTTCCAGAACCTCATTCTTTTCGAGTAGGAAAAGATGCCTCTCCTTTTGTTCAAGAACCGCCAGACGCGCATCCAACACGTCATAGAAGCAGGACGCATCGACGTCGACATCCTTCGAAATCCTTGCGGTCAAGGACAAGCACGGCCATGCGCCTTCAGCGAGCGCAAACGCCAGTCTGTCGAACTTTGGTTTGCGCAGGTCCGCCGGCTCCTCGTAGGGCTTGAGCTCTACCGCCACGTGCTCACGGCTAAGTTGACAGGAGGATGAAGATTCCTTCTTGGCCACTTGCTCTGCATCCAATTCGGATGCCGGCGTTGTGACGTGATAAGCGTGCGCGAACTCATCGCTCGTGCGATCAAAGTCCTCCACCCCACCATTGAACATTCCATTTTCCAGATACGAAGTCATCTTCGCATTCTGAATGCAGAACCTCGTCCTGTCACGCATCAGGGCAAAGCACTTCCGCTTGCCTTTGACGCTCATCCGATCACGTCCGAACTGAAGGTTGTAGGTCTTGGTTATCTCTTCAGCCCCTGACATCAAGTACGTGATCGACAGACGCTTCGAGACGCCCGACATGAAATCATCCAACGTCTTCTGTTCACAATAGCCGTACACCCCCGTAAGTGGAACATCGCAACAGGACATGTAACTCAAGCGGCCACGATATGTATCGTTACGCAACTCAGCCGGAACTACCTTCACCAATTCGTCATGGAGAACCATGCCTACGGGTAGCCTTTGCCGTTGGGCCGTCATCGCCACGTACTCCAGCACCCGATAATCTGTTTCTTCCAACACCCTCTGAGTCAGAATGTTGGAAAAGACGCAATCACCATGCCAACGCTCGCCGGATGGAGAAAGAGGATGCAACGTGCATTCGAATCGTGCACGTTCGAACATCAAAGCGCGCACATCCCAATGATCCACGTACTGGTATCTGCTCACCCATTCTTCGATCAGCTTATGAGCAGAAATCGCAAACGGAACTCGAAATCCGTTGCCGACGGTCACTGATATGGCGGCCTGCCCCAAACAACGGGCGACGGCAACCTTCAGACAGAACGGAGGAACACGATTCTTTCGATTGCTCGGCTGCTTTCGCCGTCCCCAGAACGCCCATACAGTTCCGAATGGCGAACGTTCAAACCGATCAACGTGATCCTCTCCGACATATCCAGAACCATGGCGTGATTCAATCCACGGCGGATTCGTGGAAACGGCGGCGTTGAACCAAACCATTATGTCGTGAATGAATTTATCCACCTCCTCATCGCGATAGAGAATGAAGGTGGTGTTGACTAAATGAAGACTCATCGGAAACCAAGGTAATCAAATCAATTCGAAGTCGAGCTTTGGCACGAGCTTGTAAACCGGATACTCGTGCGAATCACTGATGATTTGAAATGGCAAGCGGACAAACAAATCAGACGACTGAAGCCCACTCATTACGCGATTCGTGCTGTATCGAGCACTGGCTTCGCTGCCGGAAAACCGACGATAGGTTTCGATAAGCAATGACGTCTTTCGACTCCAAATGAATCGCTCATTGTTTTCAAGCATGACGTCTCGCAAAACCTCGGCTAAGGTTTGACGGCAATGAGTAAACTCTCCTTTTGCCCAACGACGTTTCCAATCGCGAACCGTCGCAGTTGGCAAGCCAAGGATAGTGGCCGTGGCTTTGTAGCCATGCCCGGATTCGAATAGCTCCGATGCACGATGCCTAATGTCATTGGGATACTTCTTATCCATCAGCGAACCTTTTCGCGACAACTGATGATTGCGATTTCAATGGCAGGAACGTCAATGAAGACCTGCGTGTTGTCGTACTGGATGCAAACGCGTGAATCATCGTGACACGTCACATCAGTCACAAGCCACCCCAGGCGTTCATGGAAATTCCCGTACTGATCACGCGTAATGTGAGCAACGCGAAAGTGCGCATCACGAATTGCCTTCGTCATGGAGCATCCTTCCGGCAAAACAGGGATGTCAATTTTCGAATCACACAGCTTGTCAAAGCTAACTTCAGTCATCTGAGGGTCCTTTAATGAAAGATCATGAATCTTCGGCGGACGAATCCAAAACGATCTTTGGCGAATACAGAGCCTTAAGCGGCTGACCTTCATTCCAAGCCTGCAATTCCGCCATCACGCGTTCATCGAACTGCTTGGCCTGAAGCGAATCAAGCGTTCCAATCAACCGTTTCATTGCCGTCAACGTTTTCTGTTCTTTTCTCAAAAGTTCAAACCGATCTTCGATTTCCGGACCGAGCTTTTGAACCCAAATGGGTTCCTTTTCAAAGATGCTGTTCGAATAGCGTTCCTTGACGCCTTTCTTGATGTACTTGTACCACGCGAACACATCCAGCATCCCGCTTTCCGTTTTAATTGTAAATGCCCGTCCCACTTTTGAATCGTTTGTTTGAGACTTGGCATTCTGAGATGAAGGTTTGGACTTCGATAATCGCCGCACCCATGCCATCTCCACAGTGAAGTACCGGCTGTCAATTCGCACGCGGGGTCTCAGATACGTCTCTTTGTCTGTTCCCCGTCTCTTCTTCATCCAATCAAAATACATGTCGCAGGTGCGAACGGCCCTACAAGCAATCGAAGCCTGCATCACGGCCAATGCATTGAGCATTCTTAATTTGTCCACGTAGAGCGTCTGGGCAATCTGATCCTGCGTCAGCTCAGCCGCCCCATCCTCCGTCGTGAAGGAACAGTTGTCCTCCCAAAGCGTGGAAATGGGCTCTATGTCTTCCGGTTCCCGTGGAAATGTCTGCATGGTTTTTCTCCTAATATTCACTATCCTTATGAGGAGCGGGGGCATGCTCCTCATAGAATTTCAGCTTCGGTAAAAAGCAGTGCTCCTCATTGACAGCTTCTCCTCTCGCTCAATGAAAAAAAACTGAATTTCCAGTTCCACGAGAGCTTCCGCTCCTCACGGGGACTCAGCAGAGTTCGCCTCAAGAGTCCTGCTCCTCATAGCAACACGACCTTCCCTTTCCCTCTCCCAGAGTCAAAGTCAAAGATGAAAATCCTTTACCCAACGTCGTCACTCCTCACATGAGGAGCGGACATATTGTTCGAGAAGGCAGAAAAGAGCGGCACTCCTACATAGGAAGCCCCCTGTCGCACTAGGCGTCCTCCCTGTTTTCTGCCTCTTCTGCAGATGGCTGCTCCTCAACTACTGCATTGCCTCTGTTTCACCCGGCAATTTGCGCTTCATGAGCTTCTTTCCTTTATCCGAGGTCGACTCAGAAAGCAGCTCACAGAAGCAACACCGGCTTGCCTTATGTCGACGTGCAGTCACACACCAAACGTAATAGCTCCCGCATTGTTCGCAACGGCTTCGAGCAATCTTTCGAACACGTTTACCGTCGGTACATGACAATTTTTCACCGGGGCGCATTTGAACTTCACGCAGACACCGGGCCGTGTCAAACAAAGAGCCCAACGAAATGAACTTACGATCGAACCCGGCTAATTCATCCAATCGCGAATTGATGACTTCATCGACAGTTCGCGACCAAGCAACCACAACGTTCGGCAATTGAATTGATCGCGTATCCGATTGCGATTGAAGGTAGAGATAGTGTGAAGCGAAGATCGACATCACCAAACGCGAGATGAATGTCTGCGGCATCGGAATGAAAGCCTCTTCCGTATCGAAGACCGCCCGAACCTGTTGATAGAGATGTCGGCATTTGTGTATCGACAAGCCTGTGCTGATGTGAATTTGTCCTGGCTGCATACCAGCCTGGACGAGCCACTTCCCCAACTGCTTTGCGGCGTAATCTTTTAATTCGATATTGCTCTGACTCAACAGAGTATTTTCTTTGAGCAAGTCCATCAAACGTTCGAGCTTCGTTCCCTCGCCTTCGCGAAGGGCAATCGAATGCTCCAGAACAGAAACGAGACGCTTCGGAATGTTCTCGATTTCAGCAATATCGTCTACCCGAACGCCTTCGCGAATCATGGCGGAAATACGGTCGGCAGTGGTTCGATCAACTTTTATTTCAGCCATTTTTTAAATGAACCTCGTATGCGAGCAGGCGTTAACACAGTGATTCGTCTTCACCATCTTGCTGCCAAGCAAGAGGCGGTATTGTTGGGTCGGATCCATCTCTTGATTCACGACATTGGCGATCCTCACACAGTCTTCAGGACTGCACATCAATCGGAATCTTTGCAAAAGAGGATACCCATGACAGAAGTCGATGATTTGCGATGTGCTCGATTCAGAAAGCACCTCAATCAAGCTCCATGGCAAATGAAAGATCGACATGCAATCGCGCTTGCTCTTAACCGCGAAGTCGCGAACGGAGCACCAGTAGATCGAAGCGAACCTTGCTCGAAAGTAATTGATTCGAACGTCGGCTTGAAGCGTGTGCCATTCTTCATGACGACCGAAATGCGTGAGAAAGCTCTCTTCGCTGATCTCGGATCTGAAGCTGCAGATGGCCGTTTCGGATAACTTGCCGATAACCTCCGCATTGGCTTTTTTCAAGATGTTCGACAGTTGCGCACCAAGGCCGAGCCATTCCAATTCGACAATCAAATCGTCCGCATTCACCAATGCGTTTTGAACTGCTGACCATAAGAGCGTTTCGATAGGCTGAAGTTTCGGCAGGTCAGTGGAGTTGATTGCCAACAGCGACCGAATGTTGCCGGCCATGTTTTTCTGAGAAAACTGACTCATCGAATTTCAACGCCTCTGGGTCTTTAAGTTGGTGTACAAGCGAAGCACGTGTCTGGCATACCATCGAGCTCGATCAGGGCGAGAGCTGTGGTAATTGCCGATGGCTAAGGCAGCATCGTGCGGATGCCGAGCAATTTGTTCAGAAAGAATCTGCGCGGCGACTCGAACATTCGTCAGAGGATCCAACAAATCCTTTGGCTCCTTGACACGATGGCCATGCCATCGCGTATTCACCTGCATCATTCCTACGTCTATGCTCCTCGTTGTTTTGAGAAGCCGATTCAATTGTTCTTCGGCTTCTTGACGCGATTTCGCGTAATAAGGTTTACTCGTTCGAAGCGTCCAAGGCGACGGTTGAATGTATCCCCGTTGATTAGGCGCATCAACAGCACTTTCAACAACGGCAATGCTGTAAAGAAGAACCGGGTCAACGTTGAATTCTTTGCCGGCTTTCTCGAAAATACTTCCTTGAACGTTGAACGGAGTGGCCGTCGCACATGCGCATACAAAGCAAGACGCAATGCTTGCGGCCAATCGTTTTACACTTGATGGTATACCGTTTAAACGGTCTTTTGTTACGTACATAGCTTTTGCTTTCCTAAAGGCCCAAGCCTTTCGTAATGCAAAAACTATCATAGGGGGGGGGGTGTCCATTAGGGGTTACCCTTGCATTTTCGCGCATTTTCCGAGCCAGAATCTGTGCGAAAAGATTCCCCTGCAATGGATGGCGGCAGATTGGATAAATCAATCACCAATTCACGCCCATCCTCAAAATAACAATTGACGCCTCAAGACAGTAACGATACGTTATGATACAATACAACCAAAGAGGTTCTGCATGAGGACAGAGGAAAACGTATTTCGGTTTCTGGATCGGATCCGTGCCAACGGCAAGGAGATCCCGTCTTTGCGCGCCATCCGGTCCGAAGTCGGCGGCGGCTCACTTTCGACGATCAGCAAAGCGGTCAACGATTGGAAAGTCGCCAACCAATCTTCGACAGCCGATCCTCACACCCTGCCGGTCACGCTCAGTGAAGAACAACTGAAGCTCCTGGGGGATTCCATCTGGAATGCCTTCAGACCGCTCCTGGCCGCGAAGATAACGAACTTGAAGGCCGAAATGCAGACAACCTGCCAGAAGCTCAAGGACGAGCTTCAGGAAGCGCAGACGGAGCTTCAGAAGTACCGTGCACAGGTCGCTACTTATGAAGAGCAGGTACACGACCTCAAGATGGAACTTGAAGTTGCCAAACGAGAACAGGCTAAGGCCGAAGGAGCTTACGAGGCATTGAAGACATTTACAGCAGATAAATAGATTTTGGTACGTTAGATAGTTTTTGGTTCGATTGCTTAGATTTGGAGATAGATATGAATGCCGTTGTAATTTTGGTAAGCTTTCTTGTGTTTTGCTTTTGTCTAGTCCGGTCCAAACCGCCCGTTTATTCCACTAACTCGTTTACAAAAGATGATCCTCGCTTGGCACATATCCCTGCGTCCCCAAACGGACGCTTCGTCTGCGCCCCCAGGGATCGAAAACCGAATTACTACTCACCATCTAAAAAGTTCTATTACTTCCGTAAAGGCGAAAAGTTACCCGATCATTTACTTTTAATCCGCGTACCAGAAAACACCATCGCTTGTTTCTCCGATGTACGTCTAAGCGAAGCTAAAGCTTACGCTCGCATTGACTTGATGAATCATGGCTACAACGCCATCATCGACGCGTGCACATGGACACAAAGCATCAATCGGTTCATTTACCATACTGTGCGTGGCCGTCCCGCTCTTATCGTTAGTAAATCTTACACAGGGAATATCGACCTTTTAGAAGAGCATTGCAACGATGACTTCACCGATATGATCTATGGCAAAGCCATTCACAACGAGGATCCTTAAAACAAAAGCCCCAGATTCAAGCTGGGGCTTTTGTTTATTGCGGGTATGGCAACCCTATTTCAGTGATTTCGTTTGAGATCGAATGCTGTATTAAACCGGGTCACGGTATTGGCCTCTGCCTGATTGTCGAAATCGTGAATATCATGCAGTCGCTGAACCATTGACATCGTGTAATGAGCAATTGCTTTATGCTGTTCCTTGGTCAGGTCCTCATCCTTGGTATTCCCATAGAGAGTTTGTCTGATTTCGTCACGAACTCCTGCAAAAGCCTGATCCAATTTCTGACTTGTGTAAGTCAATTGTCCGTCTGTGGACGAACGAACATCATGGTAAGCCTCCACATAGCTCTTCTGAGCACTTGTTAGGTCGCGAATTGTTTGTTGATGCCCTTGAATCCATTCTGCCCCAGTCTGTTTTTCATCGACATCAGTTGGTGCTGGAGGAAGATTCCTCAAATTCTTAGCAAGTGAATCAACCATACCGTCTCGCATCCAATTATTTGCAAATTCCGCCAAAACACTTGAGCGAGATGTACGATCCAAGTCATGCAATGCCTCTTTCTGCGGTTCACTCATGACGGCCTGTTTGTTTATCGCCCCTTGTTCGGCCACCGTTCCCTTTTGTAGATCCTTACCCGAATTTTCCTTGTAATCGGCCTCGATCTTACTGCGTTCTCCTTCGAAACTCACCGACGAAGGTTTAGCGCCCTTAAGTGTTTGCTCCTGATCGTTAATGTAACTCTGACCATGCTTCACAAACATTTCAGCATCGCCCGGCTTACGCAAATCATTGCCATAACTCTTGGCATCAACAGGCGAAATCCCCATCATCGGCAACTTAGAATCCGCAAGAGCATCCCCCAACTTGGCTTGCATAGCCGTATCTGACGAATTGTTTAAGATGTGCTCAAGCGCCGCAGCAATCTTGCCTTTTTCCAGATCTCTACCACCAGACAGCTGATCTTTACCAAACAATTCAGCATATTTTTCCGCAACGAGAGCCAAATTGGCCTTACGCCCTTCAGCTGTTCGTTCGAAGTTAGCCAGATATTTACCTGCTTCTGTACCTCTAAGCTGTTCAGAAAGGGTTCCAACATCAACGCTCTGTTGACCACCGAACGTCTTGGACGCGCTAATCGCCTGTTGTAGCTCCTTAGTAGCTGTAGCGACCTTGCCAAACGCCATCCCCACAGCTGTACTCTTATTCTGAGAAGCCATCTCCGCCCACTGCTCTGTCGTCATGTTGTTCAACGTTGCCTGATAGCCCTTAGACAGATTGGCCGCCAACTGTTGTGCACGAACCGTCGAGTCCTGATTACCAAATTGAGCTGTCTGTGTATTGGCATCGCTATGCGAGTCGGTACTAGTCGACGTTCCAGTGATCTTTACACCACCATCGGCACCAACCTTGAAATGGATCCCCAAAGCTGCCGCCGCATGCCCAATCACCCCTCCCTTAATGACTTCTTTGCCATTTTCTGTGAACTTACCATACTCAGCACCAGTTTCAAGTCCAACACCACTCGTTAAGGCCGCAGACAATGCTCCCAAAGCTTCTTGTTTTTCAGTAGCAGTTTTCCCGGCAAAATAGCCGGAATTGTTCATGGCTTGCATAGCAGTCTGATTACCATCCACTCGCATCGAGGCGAGATTACGGCCCACAGTCTGCTGCAATTGTTCTGCGCCAGTAGTGGACAGACCGCTCGTGGTCGCTTCATTGATCTGCGCTGTCAAATTATCCAAACTAGAATTCACTAAGCCTTGCTTGCTAGACACATTAGCTGCCATAGCAGTTCCGACGTTGACCTTTGCCATCGAAGGATCACTACCAGTAGCTCGCAAGCCATGCATGCTATCAGAGCTCCAATGTGATGCATGACTCATCACAGCCGAAGGCTGGACAGCATCGGGACTCTGAATCTTTTCATTGAAATGGTCTTGACCACCAAGACGACCAGTCAAAGCCGTAAACGCGAACGTCGAGCCACTGACGAGGAAGAGCGCAAGCATCGGCGTAGCCGCCGTTAACATGCCGCCGGTCGACACCCAAGTGGCCGTCTCACTCCATAGCGTATCGAGCGCATAGAACGACGCTCCGGCCCCAAGATTCGCATCCGTAATGGCCGAGCGAGCGCCGGTCATCACGTAAAGATTCAGAATCGAGAGAATCGGAAGCCACAGCTGAATCCACGCAATCGTCAGGAAATACTTCCCGACAAGTCTCACGCCAAAAGAACCGATGGCAATCAAGAAGCCCATGATCGGCGTAATGGCATAGACAAAGCCTTCAAAGAACGCCATTAACGCACGAGAAGCACTCAGGAACATCGTTCCTTCACTAGCCCACTGCGTATTTCGCTGCACCATTGCCTGATTGACAGCGATTGCAGAGGCCATGTCCTGTTGGCTACCGTGGAACTTAAGCGCAGCTTGACCGTAGACACCCTCGATCAGAACCATCTGGATATAATCCTGCGAGCCATTCATGGTTGCATTTAAGCCCTGCATAGCGCTATCGAGCTTATCAAAATTACCCGAAATCGCTTGACCGTTTTCATCCTTCAGATGCAGATGTTGATTGATTGCCGTCTTCACGGCAGTCGACGAAATCTTCTGAAAGATCGAGTTGAGCTTTTCATAGCCCTTATTGCAACTAACCGTCTCCTTACCATCCATGCCGCCGATGGGAAGCATGACAGTATGCGCCTCGCTAGTGAACTTAAATTCATCCCCCCAGGGCGCATGATAAAGCGCAGTCGGTGTAGTGGCATTGAGCTGAATCTTCGCCATCGTGCATTCGGAGAGGTAATTGATCAGAGCCTGCTTCGAATCGCTCGGTGCGCCATTGGCACGCGGCCCCAGCTCACGATTGATCGCTGAGAAAACCAGTTCAGACTGTCCGATGTCGCGAACCTTATTGAGAATGCGAAGTGGCTCTGCAAATTGATGTTCACTCGTGCGGTCAAATGTACTGTAGCCCTGCTCCAGCATTCTCGTCACGCCATAACCGATTCCTGAAATGGCTGCGCCGGCAACCCCAACGCCCAGCGGAAGGTTGTCAACCGTTCGAACATGACCGGTATACGCATCCTCGACAACAACCGTACAAGAAGGTCCGAACATACAAAGGTAGCAAAGGAAACAAAGCAAAGAATGGTGCAGATTGATGCGTTGACCGCCTTCGAAAATGCACTGAAAGCCGATAAACAAGAGGCCAATCACGAAGCCTACTGCTACCAGACGTGCAAAATCGCCCGTGCCGCAAATCATGGCGACACCGTTCAACACCATCGTTAAGAACTCGACATTGCCGAGCGAGATGATTGTGAAGTCCATGAGAATCAAAGCGCCACTCTCTCAGTGGCGCGTTTAGTGTTAATGATCACCCAGCGTGGCCTTGTCCACGCCATTCGTTGCAACAACAGCCACCTTGAGAATGTTTTTCTGCACCTCGTTGTACTGCTTGACCAGATCTGCGACGACTGGATGCTCGGCACGGTAGCTTTCATACTCCAAGGCAATCGACTTTTCGCGATCAGCAAGTTGCTGCAGAAGTTCCTTCACCTCTGCTTTGTTGCTTGTGCGAAGAGCTTGACGAACGGCCTTAATTTGATCAATCAACATCTCATTTGCCCACGTCATTGCCACGGCATAGGAGATGTCATGAGCCTGTGCAATGGCGGAGACTGCAGACGCCGTACTCAAGTTACGAACGATCACACCAATGTCTGCTGGCATATTGGACATCAGGTTATCTTCCTTGGCAGTAAACGAGTTATTCGAGGTCTGACCAAACTTCGCGATGATCCCTGCACTTGCACCATCGCCAACGAGCAGATCGTAGATACGAGTGACCATACCTACCGTTTTGACTGACTTTTCTGTCGGCTTCAAGCAGTCGTCGTCATTACATGAGTAAACCGTCACATTTCCTCCGTCCAACAGCTCCTTAAAGCCGATCTTCGGAGTCAAATATTCAGGGTTGTTGGTTGATCCGGTATCAGGATTTTGCGCATCGTCTTCTGCCTTTGGGATGACAATGCTCCCAGTTACGGACATCAGAATCTCGTACTCTTCTTTTTCGTTCGTCGACTCGGCACCCGGAGTTACCCATTTGTTCGCCTTACTCTTCTTAAGAGCATCCCAAACGATATTGCCCACAACATCCTTTGCCTTCTCCGGATTCTTTTCGTCAACTTCCTTGCCCTTGTCCGGACTATCCTTCGAGCTGAAGAAGTCATCCTTAAGACCAGTAACCGTACCTACTAAGCTGTACTGATTGTCTCGGTTCGCACCAAACGCATTGGCAACGTCAGTCACCAACCCCTGCGCCAGCTGACACGAATTACCAAGCTGTTCGTTGAGCTTTTGAATCTTGGACTGAAGATTATTGATCCAAGCCATACAGTCAGGACAAGCAATGTCCAACGCAATCTGGAAAGCGTACCCCTTGGCATTCGACGCAACTGAACGGAGCAACTGAACGAATTGGTCGGCGTTGATAAAGGAGAAGGAACCGCCGAAAAAGTCAATACCACCACAACCAGCCTTGAATGACGGCGCTTGCAGGTTGACCAATTCAGTATTCATGATCGGGCTTCTAACATATGCAGAGCCCCCCGACAAAACGCCGCGACGCTGCGTTTCGAAGACGCCGGGTCGGGAAACATTTGACATGTCGTTGAATACCGCGTCCATTTTATTCTGTAGGCCGCCAGCACTTGCCATAGGAACCGACATACTGGCCATCGTCATCGCCACAGCGACGGAAAGTAGTCTGAGTTTATTGCGTGAATTCAATTTGATCTCCGTCCTCCAACTGGCCGTGCGTCTGAGCCGCCTTGCCAAATAGAGCAATCAGTTTGGTTGGTTCAATGAAGTTCTGCTCGTCGGTGAACTTTTCCTTATCCTCATCCGACAACGCCATGACTGCTTCCGATTGTTCTTTTGAGCCGAACAAAGACGAGGGATCGGCAGCGGCTTTGAGAAGTTTCGGAAGCTCCTGACTCAAATCCGGTTGAGTATTGGGATTGATGAACGGTTGCGTTTCCTTGAGTTCTTCTTCCGTCACCCATCCTTCGCGAGCGGCAACCAACAAAATGCGCTTACGCAGATCGGCGTAAGACAGCACGGTTTGTCCTAAAGCGGAGAATTGCCCATCCTCATTCATCAAGAACATGGCTGGCGTAGCTCGTACCCCCAAGACTTGAGCCTGACCAGCATCCACTTTGGTGTTCTTGAATTGATGGCTTTGAAGCTGACCGCCGTCGATGCTAATGGCCAAAATATCGAACCCAAGTTCTTCCAGATACGCCAATAGTGGGGCTTGCCGCTCGCAATACACACAATCAGATTTGAAGAAGAAAAAGATCCCGGCCTTCTCAGAAACCTTGCGAAGCAAAGCGTCCGTGTTCTGATTAGCCGCACGATCAATGCTCGGATTCATAAAAGTAGCCAACGGACGGCGCATGCTTTCGTCGAGCAGAGCGTTACCGACCACCACCTGCTGCGCAACATCTGCGAACTTGTTAGCCCGGTCCATCGCAAATCGCTGCACAAGAAAATACGCTTGGACGTTTTCATGCGTAGGATTGTCCCAAGCACGCTCCTTGTACTTGGGAAGCATCTCCTGCACCCACTTCAAAGAGAAAGGTGCAGGCGGTTCGGCCTTCGCCTCCTTCAATGGTTCTGGCTTAGTTTCTTCCTTGGCCACTTCGGGCGGTGGAGGCGGCAATTCCTCCAATAGTTCTTCTTCAGGCACTGGATCCTGATACCAGTACCAGCCTTCAGCTCCGCTGTTGTAGAAGATGTTTGACGGATGATTGATAACGGATTCAGTCGCCGTCACGGCATAGGCCGACCCGAAACTCATCAACAAACAAGAAGTTAGAAGTGTTTTTTGAAACGCTCTGAGCATGACGCTCGTCCTCGACAAAGATTCGAGTTTGAGGTTACCGACACTTACAAGCTGGCTTGGCAGGCTTGTAAGCAAAAATGGCTTTTAAGAGCGTTTGCGGAGGCGCAAATCAATAGCGAGAAACGAGTTGAGGAGAGGCACGTTCGCCTCTGGTCTTGCGACCAGAGGCCCCCATAGGATTGCCGCGAGGGAACATCCGACTTCAGTCAGGTGAGGAATCGCGGCTTACTCCTTTCGTTGTCAAGTTAAAAATGGGGTTTGGCGGATACCCGCAGGTTCCGCCTTCTCGGCCCGAAGGCCGGTTAGCATCCTTCGCCAATGTTGGAAGGGGTTTCTTGCCAGCAGCACCGCTCCTACCTCTTAGAGCTTTTAACCACTGACCGCAGAGCGTGGAACTAGGATAAACATCCCACGGTGCCTGTACATTCCCAACCAACGTAGCTCGCCTTCCGAAGAAAGCTCGCTTAGGCTAGTCAATCAAGGCTTTTGCAAGCCTCTGCCTTCAGGCAGGGATTATTGACTAGATTTTTAGGAAGGTTAGAACGCGCTCATTGAGGCGAGCAAGAGCGAAAGCGTCAAGACGAACTTGACAACCTTGCTCAAAACTCGGACAATGATGGCGTTGAGATCGAGTTGAAGCATAGATCTCAGCTCCTTAAAGACGGCCCTTATGCAACAAGGTGAGATGTGTTGCGGGGCCGTTTTGCTTTTTCAGGTTCACGAGGGATGTTCCCACGACTGCGGCAAGCAAACGAATCCGCAATAGCGAAACCTGAAACGCGTCTCAATATTCTACACACGACCTTACCCGGAGTTTCATCCAACACCACGCCTTCAGCCCAAAGTTTCATCCGGTTGAAACTTTCGGAACGTGGAGAACGAGAGAGAAATGAGGAGAGATACGAGAGAGAGGAGGCACGTTCGCCTCCAGCCTTGCGACTGGAGGCCCCTATTAGATTTTAGGAAGGTTAGAACGCGCTCATCGAGGCGAGCAAGAGCGAAAGCGCCAAGACGAACTTGACAACCTTGCTCAAAACTCGGACAATGATGGCGTAGAGATCACAGGAACGCATGATCTACTACTCCTTAAAAAGCGGCCCGCATACAGTAAGTGGAACGACTGTATTGGGCCGTTTTGCTTTTTCAGGTTCACGAGGGGTTTCCCACGATTGCGGCAAGCAAAAAATCCGCAATGGCAAACCTGAGCGTCGACGCACATTCTCGCACGCATTGCTTCGTGTTGCCACACCTCACCTCCTACCAGAGTTTCATCCGGTTGAAACTTCATCCGACGCCGCACCTCCGGCCAGAGTTTCAACTGGTTGAAACTTTCATCCAGCGCCCCACCTTCAGCCGGAGTTTCATCCGGTTGAAACTTGCGAGCAACGTCATGCAATACGAGCCTTGAAAGCGGTTCTAGCTTCTTCAACCACAAACTTCCTGAGCTAAGTCGCGCTATCCTTCAGTGAACCATGCCTAATTCGCGGTAGAAATTCCGACTTCGAAATGTTTGAGTCGCAAGTTCGGTTGCGGAATCTAGGCGAGCCAATCTTTCAAGGCAAAGCAAACCATTTGAAAGTATTATCACGTCTGTGATAACATACGTTCAACCCAATCAGTCATCATTCCTTTCAGGATTATTCAATGTCCACAGTCATCTCCTTTACAAACCAAAAAGGCGGCGTCGGCAAGACCACCTTCTCTACTCAGCTCGCCTACTATTTGGCAACCACCAAGAAAAAGAAAGTGCTGTTCATTGATATGGATGCACAGGGCAGTGCCTCTGAAACGCTCTTGGCGGGTACTGCTCTGACGGGAACGCCATCAGAACATCTCTTCAACAATGACCTCGATTCTCTGACGGTGCAAACGACCGAGCAGGGTATTGATCTGATTGGCTCGAATCAGTCGGCAGAAGCATATGATGTTGAAGCCCTGCCTATCGAACAGGTGATGAACCCGCACAAATGGGTCTCTTCCATTCTCAAAAACTACGACTATGTAATCATTGACTGTCCGCCTTCTTTGGGCCGTCGCCTTATCGGATCGTTGATTTTGACGGACTTCGTGATCTGCCCCATCAAGCTCTCCGGCTACGCTGTTTCCGGCTTGAAGAGCTTGTTCTCGACACTGATTCAGGTTCAAAACAGTGTTAATCCGAATCTGAAAATTCTCGGCATTGCCGTCAATGAATATCAGGGGACCGCTGTTCAACGCGATGCGCTAAACGCCGTCAACGAAGCTCTTCCTGGCTATCTCTTTGAAAGCAAGATCCGGTCGCGCTCTCCGATTGACATTGCATCGCGTGGGAAGCCCATCGCAGAAGTACGAAACGGGCAACGCGCAGCAGAAGAGTTGCACGACCTCTTCGAAGAAATGCTCAAGCGCATCGCAGAAAAACAGTAACGCCCAAATTTCTCAAACTAAGGCCATCTCGTTTTGACGAGATGGCTTTGGCACAACTTGGATATTGACTATGCCGAGCCCTCTTCTCAACAGTCTCACTTCCCTTTCACAACTTGGTCAGGTCATTCACGACAAATCTGAAAAAGGGAAAGCCTTCCAAACGCTGGCCGTTGATCGCATTTACAGCAAGGCCCAACCTCGTACAGTGTTCGAAAACCTTGAAGAACTTGCCGAAAGCCTGAAAGAACTCGGGCAGCAACAACCTATCGTTGTCAGTCCCGACAACAAGGGTTACTACGTCATCGAACAAGGTGAACGTCGTTGGAGAGCCGCCAAACTTGCCGGTCTCATCACGCTTGACTGCATGGTCATGAATCGCGAAAAGGATGGCGAAACCGACCGTATGTTGCGCCAGCTAACGGAAAACATCCAGAGAGATGAGATGACACTGTGGGACTTGTCTCACGCAATCGCCGCCCTTGTTTGTCAGGACATGACGGTTCGGCAGATTGCAAAGAAGTTGGGAAAGGCCGAGTCCTACATCAGTACCCTAAATGCGATTGCGGAGTTGCCGAAGGAACTGGAAGTGCTCGTTAAGGAACGGCATCTTCAAGATGCTCAATCCGTTAGAAAACTCCAAAAGCTCTATCAAGAAGATCCACGGGTTGTCTCAGACCAAATCGAAGAATGGTCTAAGAACGATGACTTTACGATCAGCCGGGCTCAGGTGGCGGATTTTATACAGAGTCTTGGAAATTCCGAGGGAGAATCTCAGCCGCAGAATGACGATGATGCATCTGAGCGTAGCGAAGATTCTGATTCAGAAACGGTGGCTCTTAAGCAGAAGGAGCCTCTGGATGGCACTCTTCCGGAAGGTTGTCGAACCGTATCTCCGGCCAAACTCAAAGTCGAGGTCCAATGGAACGGCAATGCGGGATGGCTGACGCGTGGTGTCGTGCCGCCAGAAGGGAAGCTCTGCATTACGCTGGCCACTTCCGAAGAAACGATCCTTGTCGAAGCTACCGATGTTGAAGTCCTCGGCGTGACGGCGAGGTGAGACATGCTCGGCGGAAAGAATGCAGAGATGTTTGGCCTGATGTTTGAAATTCTAGTGCAGCTCGACGGCGGGAAAAAAAGCCGCCGTGAGTTGAGCGAAGGATTGGGCGTCGGGCCGCAAGTCATCGGTCGTCAGATCAAGCTCCTACGGAACGTGTTCAAGGTAACGATCAAATCTTCCCCAGCAAATGGTTATGAACTTGAGGACTGGGGCATCCTAAACAAAGCTGTGTTCATGGAATATTACGCTAGGGGGCATAATGGCGACATTTCGTCAGTTCAAAAAGTCGCGCAATCCCCTGTCACACAGGGCTAGCGATTGTTTTCACCTCTTTGACGGCGCGTTTTAATCCACTCTTTTTGTCGAACAGCTACCATCCACACATAAGTCTCAAGGCATTTACATCTAGACCTTAGGGTGAAAATTGCGACTTCTCATGGACATACGTGCTGACTATTGGCATTACCAGTTCAATAGTTTTACGACAACTAGGTACCAGAACTCCACCACCCAACAAAATGACGGTTTTTTTGGGTGATGGAGTGCGAGGCGACCAAATGACTAACAATTCCTCTTTTCCGATTGTTGCTGTCAATGACACCGTTGAGGTGCTTGATGTCGAGTCGGCAGACACGCAGCGAGGGCATTTTGCCGTCGGTCGCATGCGTGCACCATCAGATTACGTCAGTCCGGAAAACGCAGCCGATCAGTATCTCGCCACGCTCGGCTCTCAAGCCTCCATCTGCACCGTTCGCTCCAAGCTCAATCAAGTGGCCAAGTGGTTCAAGTACCCCGACTACCAGCATTGTGACTGGCACCTCATGCGCTATGACAATGTGGTGAAATTCATTGCGCACCTGAAGGAATCCGGCCTCCAGACCGTTACGATCAACGCCTACCTCTGCGCCATGAAGGGGGTGGCACAGACGGCATGGAACCTCGGACAGGTGTCCGACCATGATCTCATGCGTATCAAGGCCATTAAGCAGGTGCGCGGCTCCCGGAAAATGGCGGGCAAGGCGCTTACCCGACAAGAATCGAAGGCCATGCTCTCTAAGTGCGAAGGCACCACCCCTCAGTTCATTCGAGATCGAGCCATCTTGCTTCTCCTTCTCGGATGTGGCCTGCGACGAGCCGAAATCACGCGCATCGAACTCAAGAACGTCTTCCTAGACGAAGCTCGGATTCGTCTGGTAGGCAAAGGGAATAAGGAGCGTGACGTTTTCATGAACGATGTAGTGCTCGATGCTGTCGCCCGGTGGCTCGCTGTTCGCAAGCAGGTCATTACGGACTGGAATGCCAAATACCCGTACAAGACCGGCAATGCCGGCGACGGTACGATCGGCTTCCTCTTCGGAAAATGGACGCGCCACTACTCTTATCTAATTGTGGATCGACCGCTCAATCCCTGGACGATCGGTGACATTGTGAAGAAATACAAGAGCGAGGCAGAAGAAATTGCCGCCGGACTCAAGACCGTAACCACTCATGATTTGCGTCGAACCTTTGCCACTCGTCTCCTTGAAAAGAATGTGGACATTACCACTGTGAAAAATCTCATGGGACACAGCAGTATTACCACGACAACTCTTTATGATCGCCGGGGAGATGAAGCGATGCGTCGCGCAACTAAAGAAGTCGATCTTTAAAATACGCATCTTCAAACCCCATCAAATATCTCGTTGGCATTGCAAATAAAAAAAGCCGACCCAAAACAATATTGTTGGGTTCGGCTTTTGTTTTATTTCCCAGATTTAACGGATTAAGAATAACCCCTTGATATACAAAAACAACTTCTTTTTCGCCTCAAAACAACTAACAGTCCAGAAAGTTAGAATTGTGCGGTAATAAAGGCTTTAAGCCAACGGCTCATGCCTTCACCCAATTTGGCGAAAAGTTCCCACCACTGAAGAGGTTCATTCGGCTCCTTTTCAAGAGTTTTGTCTTCTTCACTGACTTCAACATTGTCAGAAAAGAATTGAGCTCTCAAATCGGAAAGATTAGTTTCAAGCGTATGCAGATTGGATTGAAGTTCTTCGGTAATACCTTCGAGACTTTCACGATGCTCCTGCTGCAGAGCCTTGTCGGCTTCCCGTTTGTTCTTGCGCCAAGCCCATGGTGGAACAGCTCCGGACGATTGCCAAAGCCCTATCTGGCCAGCGCGCGCATCGGCCTCAGCCGTCTTGTAGGCGTAGCGCCACTCTGACGGGATCTGAAGCCCATAATTAGCATAGAACCACGCATAGCCGCGCTCTAACATGAACAAGCCTACATCGTTGCCATTTACTGCTACAGAAGCCAAGACGCGCCCGTAACGGTCCTTCTGCTCGGTATTGAGAATGACAGCCCTGCCATTGACCAACTTGTCGAGCGCGATGCGCGCCTCGCCTCCAAATTCCTGATCTGCTTCGGGTGCATCAATGCCACGAATCCGAACGCGAATTTCATCGTCGGCGGTAATCACCTGCAAGGTGTCGCCATCAATCACACGGTCAACTCGACCGTGGATGATTTCGGCATGAATGGCCGTACTGACACAGGTCGCCAGAGTCGCCGCACATAAAACATATCGAAGCTGCATTTTTGAAGACGTGAAGAGGTCAAATGTCCTCATTCTAGGAAGCCTGAAAAGACAAAAATGCGCGTCAGGTAGGAAAAGTTGCTTTCTAGTGTGCCAATTCCATATTGCGTTCGCCTTAAGCTGTGTTTATCAGAACTTCAACGAACCTACAAGAGGGCTAAATGACAATCAAAGAAGGGATAGCCTACGACATCAACACTGCTCCGGAGCACATCGACCTCAAAGCTGAGGATATGATGGCAACCTTCAACATCGGTAAGACAGCATTGTGGCGTTGGGTCAAACAGAAGATTTTGCCTCCGCCCTATGAATACAGAAGCCAAGCAGCGCATTGGACCATTGGGCAAATTCGTGACTGGAAAACTGCTAGAGCCAAGGCTTTAACGCAAAAACTCCAAGACGAGATGATCAGAGAATGCCAAGCGCAGACCTTAGCCCGCCGTCATGAGGTCAACGAGTTCGACTTCATTTAACCAAGATCTGCACAAACAACAGCCTGCCAGATGGCAGGCTGTTGTTTTTTTTCCACAAAGTGCCCCCTCACAAGGAGTCGAAGGGAACTACAACGAAACAGATTCGAAGGCGATTTCCTGTGGGGCAATTTGTGGGGCAACCATGAAAAACCTCCCGTTTCACCCTATTCTCAGAATCGCTATTCGACCTGCGCAATTCATAGCACACTCATTTCCCTTGTGCCTCTAGCGCCTTACCCCAGACATCACCCCAGCTTCCCGTAAGAGAACCTTTGGCATAGTCAACAACCCGATTCTCGAAAAAGTTCGTGTGCGATACACCCAGCATAGCATCCACCCACGGAAGCGGATTCTTTTTGATGCCAAAGATGCCCTTCATGCCGAGACCGATGAGGCGGCGGTCGGCGATGTAGCGGATGTAGCTGCGGACCTCCTCGCGGGTGAGGCGGCGCATTTCGGAGACGCCGAAGGCGAGGTCGATGAAGCGGTCCTCGAGTTCGACCATGGTTTCGGCGATGCCGTAGATCTTGGCCTTGAGAGAGTCGTTCCAGAGTTCGGGGTTCTCGACGATGTACTCGCGGAAGAGCTTCGTCATGGACTCGGTGTGGAGCGTCTCGTCGGCGATGGACCAGGCGATGATCTGGCCCATGCCCTTCATCGTGCCGTTTCGCGTGAAGTTGAGCAGCATGACGAAGGACGAAAAGAGCTGCATGCCCTCGGTGAATGCCGAGAAGGCGGCGATCTGCGCGGCGAGGTCGCGGCTGTCCTCGGCGACTTCGTTGAAGAAGTCGTGCTTGGCGGCCATGGCCTCGTACTGCAGGAACTCGTTGTAGATGGACTCGGGGAGCCCGATCGTCTCGATGAGGTGCGAGTAGGCGGCGATGTGCACGGCCTCGCGCGCGGCGAACGACGAGAGCATCATTCGGACCTCGGGCTGACCGAAGCGCGGGAGGTAGTGGTTGACGTAGGCGCCCGAGACGTCGATGTCGCCCTGGGTGAAGAAGCGCAGGATCTTCGTGAGGAAGTCGCGCTCGCTGTCGGTGAGCTTCTGGCCGTAGTCCTTGACGTCCTCGAGCATGGGCACTTCGGTCCAGAGCCAGTGCATCTGCTCGGACTGCATGAAGGCCTCGTAGGCCCAGGGGTACTTGAAGGGCTTGAAGCAGGTGCGGGTCGAAAGGAGCCCGCCGGCGGTGTTCTTGTCGGTCATGATGTGGTTCCCTCCGGTCAGCCTTCGCAGGCGAGGCAGGTGGTGTTGTCGGCGACGGCCTGCATGCTGATCTGATCCTCGATGCGGCGGCGCTCGACCTGGACGCCGACTCGGTCCGCCTTACGGAGCTTGTCGGAGCGGTTGTAGTAGAGGCTCTTGAGGCCCTTCTTCCAGGCGGAGAAGTGGCAGGCGTGCAGATAGGCGATCGAAACGTCGGGCGGGAAGAAGAGGTTCACGCTCTGGCCCTGGTCGATGAATGCCTGCCTGTCGGCGGCAAGCTCGATGATCCAGCGTTGGTCGAGTTCGATGGCGGTCTTGAAGACGTCGCGCACTTCCTTCGGAAGGTCCTCGCGGTGCTGCACGGAGCCGTCGTGGGCGATGATGTCGGCCCAGACGTCATCCGTGTCGAGGCCGCGCTTGGCGAGCTCGGCCTTGAGGAAGCGGTTCTTCACGATGTAGGCGCCGGAGATCGTATCCTGACGGTAGATGTTGGCACGATAGGGCTCGATCGAGGGACTCGTGCCGCCCATGATGAGGGACGAGGAGGCATTGGGCGCGACGGCCATGCGGTGCGAGAAGCGGCGCATGACGCCGGAGTCGGCCGCGTCGGGACAGGGGCCGCGCTCGGCGCACAGGCGCGCGTCGGCCTTTTCGACCGCTGCGGCGATGTGCCTGAACATGTCGCGGTTCGTGAACTTGGCGGCGGCGGACTCGAAGGCGATGCCGCGCTTCTGCAGATAGGCGTGAAAGCCCATGGCGCCGAGGCCCACGCTGCGCTCGCGCATGGCGGAGTAGCGCGCGCGGCGGATGCCGTCGGGCGCGTGCTCGATGAAGTACTGGAGCACGTTGTCGAGGAACTCCATCGCGTCGTCGATGAACTGCTCGTTGCCGCGCCACTCGTCGTAGTACTCGAGGTTGACGGAGGAGAGGCAGCAGACGGCCGTGCGGTCCTTCGAGGTCGGCAGGAAAATCTCGGTGCAGAGGTTGGAGCCGTGAATGGAGAGCCCCTTGTCCTTGAGCCAGGAGGGCAACGCGCGGTTGGCCGTGTCGGTGAAGATGAGATAGGGCTCGCCCGTGTGCATGCGCATCTCGAGAAGGCGCTGCCAGAGGTCGCGGGCGGAGACGGTCGCGACGACCTCGCCCGTGGTCGGGTGACGAAGATCCCAGGAGTCGTCCGCATCGGCGTCGCGCATCGAGGCCTCGATCTTCTCCATGAAGGCGTCGGTGATGTTGACGCCGTGGTGCAGATTGAGGGCCTTGAGGTTCTGGTCGCCCGTGGGCTTGCGCATCTCGATGAACGGAATGATGTCCGGATGGTCGATCGAGAGGAAGGCGGCGTAGGAGCCGCGGCGGGTAGAACCCTGACGGTAGGCGAGGCAGGAGGCGTCGTAGACCTTGAGGTGCGGCATCACGCCCACGGACTTCTCGTCGGCCGAGCGGATGCCGACGTGGATGCCCACGCCGCCGCCGAGCATGGAGAGGCGGTTGACCTCGGAGAGCGTCTCGATGAGGCCTTCGGCGCTGTCGTCCATGTAGGAGAGATAGCACGAGACGGGAAGCCCGCGGCCCGTGCGGCCGAAGGCGAGAATGGGCGTCGCAAAGGAAAGCCAGTGGCGGCTTGCGTATTCGTAGATGCGGGCGGCGTGCTCCGGGTTCGAGCCGAAGGTCTCGGCCACGAACTTGAAGCGCTCCTGCGGACTCTTCTCGTCCGCGCGCATGTAGCTTTCGCGAAGGCGCATGAGCCCGAGCTCATCAAAGAGCGCGTCGCGGCTCTGATCGATCTGAACGGCCATCGATGGGGTTCCTTTCAAAAGGGATTTCGGAATTTCGTGGAATCCTGGCAGATGTCTGCGGCAGAGGCGCCTGGAGGCACACCCACAACATCTTGTGGTTTGAAGCGTGAACGGACACAAGAACTTGCGTCCGTGAAGTGAGTCTCATAGTACAGAGAAACCCGCCCGCGCGCCAATAAGGGAGGCCTAACCGGACAATAAGGATTATTTACGAGGCTTGTGCGACGGGACTTTGCACGCTTTTCAGAGGAACCAGGGTGTTTGACCTATTGCGCGAATGCGGTATGGGGGCGTAGAGTATGCGGAAGCGGTGCCTCGAACGGCACCTGCAGTTCAAGATCAATCAAAAGATCAATCGGATTTGGAAACGGAAGTCATCATGACGCACGCCTTCAACGCTCAGTCTCTTCTTTGGTAGTGGCACCCCCAGCAAGCGGGTACCGGCCAGAGATAGTCACGAGCGTCAAGAACGCAATTGAAGCTCCCCTGTCTGAAGACAGAGGATT
>NZ_KQ968587.1:0-11431 GCF_001578585.1 Sutterella sp. KLE1602 | reverse complement strand
TTCTTTCTCTGCCTTTCGGCATGGCCCTTGTGGCGTGCCACTCAGGTGTGACACGCATCTGCAACACATGATCCCATCCACCGCCCATGACGGCGTTCTGAAGGTTGCAGCCGAAGCTGAAACTCTTCCGCAGCCGACGGCGGTCTTGATCTCCGGTGATGATCGGAAGACTGATGGTGAAGGATTTCGTGCTCATGGGAGTACCTTAGCACAGGGGTTGGAAAGACACACACCTTTCATCGGGGACAACAAATAGATTGGAAGAGAGAGGTTGGCCGCATTCCTCCATCCGAATGAATTCGGAGGCTTCCTGCGGCTGTTTCTGTGAAAACGGGCCTGCATCCGTGGCAGGATGCAGGCCCGTTCTGTCGGTGACGCGTCGCGGACGGAGGTCAGGCGGTCTTTTCGGTTTCAGCCTTGGCCGCTTCCTCGGCGGCCCTAGCGGCCTTTTCGGCGGCCTCGGTGCGCTTGGTGGCGACCGTGGCCATCATGCCCGAGCAGAGGATGACGGCGGCGCCCGTGAGGGTCGCGGCGGTCACGCTCTCGCCGAACCAGAAGAAGCTGATGATGACCGAGAACGGAATCGCGGAGAAGCCCAGGCACGAGGAGAGGAGCATGTTGCCGTAGGCGTAGGAGCGGGTCGTGCAGATCTGGCCGAGCGTGGCGCACAGGCCCATGCCGAGAATGCCGACGAGGCCTTGGGCGTTGGGCATGTGCAGGCCGCCCTCGACGACGTAGCAGGCGATGAGGCCCGCGATGGTGCCGAAGAGCGTGAAGTAGAAGACGATTCGCCAGGAGGGCTCCTTCATGTCGCCGAGCTCCTTCATCTGCCAGTAGATGACGAGGTCGAGGAGCGAGACGCCCAGACAGATGAGGGCCGGGATCAGCTCGCCCTCGTTGAAGCTCGGCTGCAGCACGATGGTGACGCCCGTGAAGCCCGCGATCGTGGCGAGCACGAGCGCCCACGGCGCGGGCTTGTGGCGCATCAAGGCGAGGATCACGAAGTTGGCGGCCATGAAGAGCGGTGTCGTGTAGATGAGGGTCATGTTGGTCCCGAAGTGCATCTTTCCGAGCGTGAAGAACCAGAGCATGATCGAGAGCGTGCCGAGGACGGAACGCTTGATGTGGCCCGCGATGTGCGGGGTCTTGAGGGTGAGGGTAGCGCGGTTGCGGAAGACGAAGAGGGAGATCACGAGCACGCCGAAGAGCGAGCGGTAGAAGACCATTTCGATGGGGCCGTGTACGTCGCTGCAGAGCTTGACGAATGCCGCCATGACGGAAAAGAGCGCCGCAGCCGCCAACGCCCAAAGGGATTGCTTCATCATTTTATTTTCTTCTTGAAGACGGTTTGTGGGGGTGGTTTTGGGGTGACACGATTTTAGCCAAACCTGCGGTCCAAAAGAAGACGCAAAAGGCCTGCGGCAGGGGATTCGAGGGAAAACGTGAACACTAAAGACAACACCCGCAGAGCGGTGCGCTGCAGGTGTCGGGGAACAGGCGAAAACGGGCTGCCGGCGTCCTGCGGATGAGCGGCGGACGGGCGGCTCGTCAGCGCCAGGCTTCGATGAAGAGGAGCGTGATGGCGTCGAGGCCCGAGGCCGTCACGGCGAGGCGGGCTTGGGCGCGCACGACGGGCTTGGCGTGGTAGGCGATGCCGAGGGCGGCCGCGCCGATCATCTCGAGATCGTTGGCGCCGTCGCCTGCGGCGATGGCCTGTTCGAGCGTGGCGCCCGCCTGATGGCAGAGGATCTCGAGCGTGCGGCGCTTGCCGTCGGCGTCGAGGATGCGGCCGCCCGCGGGGCCCGTCACGGTGCCCGTGAGGACGCCGCGTTCGGCGTCGATGCCGAGCATGTTGCTGAAGTCGCCCGTCATGCCGAGGCGGGTTGCGATCGCGTGCGTGAAGTGCGTGAAGCCGCCCGAGAGGACGTAGCTGCGGATGCCGTGGGCGTTGCAGAAGTCGATGAGGCGTGCGGCGCCGGGCTGCAGGCGCACGCTCGCGAGGGCCTCGTCGATGACCGAGACGGGGGCGTCCCTGAGGAAGGCGACGCGCTTTTCGAGGCTTTCGGCGAAGGTGAGCTTCGTGCCGCCCTCCATGGCGGCGCGCGTGACTGAGGAGACCTCCTCGCCCACGCCGTGAAGCGCGGCCATGTCGTCGATGCACTCGTTCTGAATGACGGTGCCGTCCATGTCGAGGCAGATGACGCGGAAGTCCCAGACGGAAAGCCCCGCCTTCACTTCGAGGACGTCGATCGATTCGTCGTCCGCCAGGCGCCGTGCGATCGAGCGGGCCGTCATCGGGGAGAGGCCGCAGAAGCGTGCGGCATTGGGGCGCGTGAGGACTTCGCCCGCCATGAATTCGTCGGCGAGGTCGCAGACGAGATCGGGGGTGACGCCGGGGCCGGCAAGAATCAGATCAAGCATGGAAAGCCTTGGAGAAATGAGTGGACGCAGTCCTTCAAATGTAGCCCAAGGCGGATGAAGACGCAAACGAGGAAGGCGTCCTGGAAGGGGTCGGGAACGTGAAAAAAAAGGAGCGGCGTCCCGATACGCACACCTCGGGAAGGCCGCTCCAAAAAGAGGGGAAGATCCTCTTCATGAAGAAGGACGCAGGAGAACCGTCCTTCGGAAAGAAAAGAGAGCAACTGGCGGGATCTCCCGGGAAGCCGTCTCGTCAGGAGGCATTGCGAGACGGCTCCCCGAACCTGACTGCGGCGGGAGATTCTGTCGGATATGCGGCGAAGCGTCCGCCTCAGAACCTGTAGTTCTTGAGGAGGTCGACGCCGGCGCGGATGTCGTCGGTGAAGATTCGGTCGGCCTTGACGTACGGCACCTTGGCGCGGTAGGCGGTGTAGAAGGCGCCGGTCTTGTCGGCGAGCTTCAGGTCCTTGTTCTTCAGGTTGCGGCGCAGGTCGACGGCCTGGGCGGCGTGGAGCATTTCGACCGAGTAGATCTGATAGAGGTTCGTGTCGATGCTGCCGAGGCGCTTGGAGGCCTGAAGGAGGTTCGTGAACGTGTCTTCGATTTCACCGGCGACGGGCATGCCGTAGAGGCTCACGGGCTGGGCGAGCGCCATGTTGTCGACGTGCAGGCCCATGAAGGACTTCTGGATGGCGCCGAAGGCGTGGCCCTTGTTGCTCGGGTCGGTGAGGAAGCGCGTGAGGCCGGTGAACTGGTCGTAGGAGAGGTGCACCGTGCGCTGGACCGAGTAGTGGGAGAGGTGGGCCATGGCGATCGAGGTGCGCTGGAGCGCAAGGGCGACGGGCAGCGGGTTGAAGTTGCCCGACGGGATGATGGCGCCCTTGACGCCGTTGTCCTCGACGAAGTAGTTGGCGACCTGCGTGGACTCAGAGCGATAGGCTTCGTCGGCGTTGAGGATCGTGGCGGGATTGTCGTCCGTGGAGTTGATCTGGACGGCGATCTGGTCGTTGAGGTCCTTGACGGCGCGGCGGGCTTCGCTCAGGCCGTAGACGGTCACGCGGTAGGAAAGCGGGTCCTGAAGCGGACGCGTGGCGTCGACGTTCCAGAGGTAGGAGCCCTTGAGGACGTCGCGCATGTCGGCGGCGGTCTGGGAGAGGCCGTCGAAGGGACGGGCGCCGATCGTCTGCGGGAGGATCGGGGCGACGTTGCCGTTGAGGCCTTCGAGCGAGAGGCCGTAGACGGTCGGGGTCATCTCGACGATGCGCTCGGCGTTGCGGGCGGCGTCGATGGCGTAGGCCATGGCGACGGAGTTGTTGGAGAGGATGGCGAGCGCGTCCTTGCCTTCGGGCTGGAGCGGCTTGATGCCGGCGGCCTTGAGGGCGTCGGCGCCCGTCATGACCTTGCCCTTCACGTCGGCCTTCCATTCGCCGATCATGACGGCGCCGACATGGGAGGCGAGCAGGATGTCGGCCTCGCCGACGGAGCCTTCGGACGGGATGAGCGGCGTCACGTTCTTGTTGAGCATGTCGCGGTAGAGCTCGGCGACGCGGACCTGGGCGCCGGACTTGCCGGCGAGGAGCGTGTTGAGCCGCACGACCATGGAGAGTCGGGCGAGGTCGACGGGCATCATTTCACCGACGCCGGCGGAGTGCGAGCGCAGGGCGTTGTAGTTGAACGCGCGGGAGGCTTCGAGCACTTCGGGGGAGAGCTTGCCGTCGGCGGTGAAGAGCTTCTGGTCCTTGTTGAGGCCGACGCCCACGGTGAGGCCGTAGACGGCCTGGCCCTTGGCGGCGGAGGCCATGACGAGCTTGTGGCTGTCCTCGAGGAGCTTGACGGCTTCGGGAGCGATGGCGACGTCGGCTTCGCCCGCGGCGATCTTCCAGGCGTCCTCGATGGAGAGGCTGGTGCCGTCGAGCGTGATCGTGGCGGCGCCGGCGGCGCCCGCCGCGGCGAGAGCGGCGCAGAGTGCGGTCATCTTGAAGAACTTGTACATGGTTGAAATTCCTTTAGTGTACGGCGTGGTTCGGGGCGCGACGGGCCTTACTTCATCGGCTTGAACGGGAAGGCGTGGCAGTCGTTGCAGATCACGCGGCTTTCCTTGTGCTCGGCGTGGCAGGCCGTGCAGGACATGTTCTCGCCGTAGTGGTGGGACTTGTGCGGATTGGGCTCATGCGGATCGGTGGGCTTCGTCTTTTCGGCGAGGTCCTGCCAGGAGCCGTGGCAGGCGAGGCAGGCCTTGTTGTCGGGGACGACGAAGGCGTTGCCGGCGACGGCGTTTTCCTGGGTGTGGCAGAGCGCGCAGTCGCCGAGGGCCTTGTGGTGGGGTTTGAGTTCGGCGGGACCGGCATTGGCCGTCGTGGAGAGGCCGAGCGCGGCGGCGAGCATGGCCGCAGCGAAGAGTTTGGTCTTGAGCATTGGGAGTCCTTTGGTTCGAAATCGTTAGAGAGCGGCGGGCTTGGCGGCGACGGCGGTGTCGGCAGCGATGCGGCCGAAGACGAGGCCGTCGGCAATGGCGCAGCCGCCGAGACGGCTGGCGCCGTGGGCGCCGCCCGTCACTTCGCCGGCGGCGTAGAGGCCTTCGATCGGCTTGCCGTGGACGGTGAGGACGCGGGCCTGGTGGTCGATGCCGACGCCGCCCATGCAGTAGTGGACCTTCGGCCAGACGCGGCAGGCGTAGAAGGGCGGCTTGTCAAGCTGGATGGCGAGCTGCAGCGCGCGGCCGAACTCCTTGTCGTTGCCGGCGGCGACCATTTCGTTCCAACGGGCGACCTGGGCCTTGAGCTCGGCAGCCGGGATCTTGAAGTGGTCGGCGAGGGCCTCGACCGTGTCGAACTGCCAGATGACCTTGTACTTGAGGCCGTTGCGCAGCGTCTGGGCCTTGGCGACGCCCTTGCTGTCGGTGAAGCAGACCGGGTAGACGGGCTTGCCGTTTTCCATCAGGCCGAGAATGGCGTCGGTGCGGGCCTTGCGGTCGGCGAGCTCGTTGCAGAAGCGCTTGCCGGTGCGCACGTCGACCATGATGCCCATCGGGAAGCCGGCGATCGTGTTGAACTGGGAGACGAGACCGAAGCCCTTTTCGTCGGGAGAGGACCAGGGGCCGAGCTGGATCTGGTCGACTTGGACCGGAGCGCCGCCGATGGCGAACATTTCGAGCATGCCTTCGCCCGTGGCGCCGAGGTGGTTCGTGGAGTCAAGACGGTCGTCGAGCGACGGATCCTGCTGCATGCGGAACCAGAGGTTGCGGGAGAAGCCGCCCGTGGCCATGATCACGCCCTTGCGTGTGCCGTAGGTCTGGAGGACGCCGGAGTCTTCCTTAGGGAACTGGTAGCGTTCGCGGACCTTGAGGCCGATCACGCGGCCGTCGGCGTCGCGGATGAAGGATTCCATCTTGGCGTTGAGGTGCATGTCGACGCCGTGCTTGCGGCAGCTGTCGGCGAGCGGACGGGTGATGCCGCCGCCCGTGGATTCGACGGTCTGCATGATGCGCGGGACGCTGTGGCCGCCGAAGTGCTGCACGAAGGGCTTGTACTGGACGCCGTGCTCGAGCGTGAAGTCAAAGGCGGGACGCGTGCCTTCGACGATCATCTTGAGCAGGTCGACGTGGGAGAGGCCGCGGCCGGAACGGATCATGTCCTGAAGCATGCGTTCGGGACTGTCCTTGATGCCTTCCTTTTCCTGAAGCGGAGAACCCGCGACGGCGAAGGCGCCGCCGTTGATGGCGGAGTTGCCGCCGAAGACGGGCATCTTTTCGATGAGAAGGACTTCGGCGCCCTTGAGGCGGGCCTGAAGCGCGGCGGCAAGGCCGGCAAAGCCCGAGCCCACGACGATCACGTCGTAGATCTTGTCGAAGGCGGGAGCGCCTTCCTTGGCGTGCGCCGCGCCCGTGGCGGCGGCGAGAGCGGCCATCGTGCCGCCGGCGAGAAGGCTGCGGCGGGTGCGGTTGATGTTCTGAGTCATGAGGTTCTCCTTGGAATGACTGGTCTGGATGCTCTTTTAAAAGCAAGAGGCATGCCAAACTTTGGTGCGCGCGTGCCGGGCCTTGTGCCGCAAGCGTTTGCGCAAAACCTAGGAGAAACCCGCCCGAGGTGTTAACCCTTGAAGATCCGACCTTTCATGCATGCGGAGTTACGAAATGTCGTAACATGAGAAACGACATTTCTCTCTTTTGCGATATTACGTACTCTTTCAAGACATGAGCGAAGCCTATTTTCCCGACGATCTGCGTCTGAGGACCTATGCGGGTCTTTCCGAGACGCTCAGGCTCGAGCAGGCATTGAGGACCACGCTTCTGACGCTTGCGCCCGTGCTGCCCGCCGACGGCGTGTTCGTGAATTTCTTCATGAAGGACGAGCTCGTCGTGCAGTTTCTTGCGCACGCGACGAAGGCCCGGGCCGAGGCGATGACGGCGCGGGTGCCCGTCTCGCACGACTGGCTTCTCAAGATGTCGTACGAGCGGCGCGGGCAGTGCCTGGTGGTCAACGAGAGGCGGGAGGACCCGCTCACCGACGAGGTGCTCAGGAACGTGCTTCCCGAGGTGCGCTCCTACGTGATGCTCAGGCTTCTGATGGACGGGATCCACTACGGCGTGGTGTGCTTTTATTCGACGAGGCCGAAGGCCTTCGGGGAGCGGCACGCCGACATCGTGCGGCAGCTTCACAATCCGATCGCGATCAACGTGGGGTATTCGCTTGCCGTATACTTCAGGACGGTTGGGCTGGAGATGAGCGCCGAGAACCGGCGTCTGAGGGAGAACGCGGTGAAGGCGTCGGAGGAGCCCCTGAGGGAGCTTCTCGCGAGGTCTCCTTCGCTCGAGTCGATTGCGCAGCGCATCAGGCGCGTGGCGCCCTATGACGCGACGGTGATCGTGACGGGCGAGTCGGGCTGCGGCAAGGAGGTCGTGGCGACGACGATCCAGCAGATGTCGGCGAGGCGCAATGCGCCCTTTGTGAGGGTCAACTGCGCGGTGCTGCCCGGATCCCTCATCGAGAGCGAACTTTTCGGCTTCGAGCGCGGGGCGTTCACGGGCGCGCGCGAGCGCCATGCGGGCCTCTTCGAGCAGGCCGACGGCGGTACGCTCTTTCTCGACGAGGTCGGGGAGCTGCTGCCCGAAGTGCAGGCGAAGCTGCTCAGGGTGCTGCAGGGCCAGTCCTTCAGGCGCGTGGGCGGCGACAAGGAGGTGACGGTCGACGTGCGCATCATCTGCGCGACGAACAGGGATCTGAGGAGCATGGTCGTCGAGGGAAAGTTCCGCGAGGACCTCTACTATCGCCTCAACGTCTATCCGATTCCCGTCGCGCCCCTGAGGGAGAGGCCCGAGGACATCGAGCCGCTCGCCTCGCACTTCATCAGGCAGATCGCAAGACGATACGGCATGGCCGTGCTCCCGAGGCTCTCGGAGGAGGCGCTCGACTTCGCGAGGCGCTGGCCGTGGCCGGGCAACGTGCGCGAATTGAGAAACGTCATGGCCCGAGCCGTCCTGAGCGGCGAGCCCGTCATCAGGACGCTTGACGTGAGCACGGGCGCCGCGCCCGACGTGCACCCCGTCCCCTTTGCCGTGCGCGGACTCGGCGTCACGGGCCCATCGGACGTGCACGGCGCGCAGGAAGGGCCTGCGGACATGAAGGCGGAGGTGAATGCCGACATGACCTTCGACGACATGCAGCGTGCCTACTTCAGGGCGCTTCTTGAGCGCACGGGCGGGCGCGTGAGCGGTGCGGGCGGCGCGGCCGAAAGGGCGGGCATGCATCCCAACACGCTCAGGAGCAGGCTCGAGAAGCTCGGGATCACGCTCCGGAGGACGGTAGGGTAAGGTGCGCGAATGCGGCCCCGCGCGGGCGTTTCCGGGGCGGGATCGTGCCCGCGGCGCGTGTCGGGGCCTCTGATAGAATGGGCGGATTCAGCCCTGAAGAAAAACAACATTCCAAGCAGAACAGACCCGTCATGTCGCTCTTTCAGCTTCGCCAAACCGTTCTTCTCCTCATCACGGCCACGATCTGGGGCCTGAGCTTCGTCGCGCAGTCGGTCGGGATGGACCACGTCGGTCCCTTCACCTTCACGGCGTCGCGCATGTTCCTTGGCGCCCTCGTGCTGCTGCCCTTCGTCCTGTGGAACCGCTCGAGGCTCGCCGCCTCGAATCCCGCGGAGCACGCGCGCCGCACCTCGCCCGCCTACATGAAGATGCTCCTTCTCGGGGGCGCGGCCTGCGGCCTGTGCCTCTTCGGCGGCGAGTCGCTTCAGCAGTTCGGGCTCGTGCACGACACCGAGGTCGGCAAGGCGGGCTTCATCACGGCGCTCTACATCGTGCTCGTGCCGATGATCGGGCTTGCGCTCGGCCGCAGGACGGGCTGGCTCGTCTGGGCGGCCGTGGCGGTCGCGATCGGCGGGCTCTGGTTTCTCTGCGTGCCGCCCGAAGGCTTTTCGGTGAGGCTCGGGGACCTCTACACGCTGCTGTGCGCCTTCGTCTTCTCGCTTCACATCCTCGTCATCTCGCACTTCGTCACGAAGGTCAACGGCGTCGAGCTCGCCTGCGGACAGTTCGTCTGCGGCTCGATCATCGCCTCGGCGGCCGTGCTGATCGCGGAGTCCCCGACCATTGAAGGCCTTCAGGGGGCGCTCCTTCCCATCCTCTGGGCGGGCATCATGTCCAACGGCATCGCCTACACGCTGCAGATCGTGGGCCAGCGCGGCATGAACGAGACGGTCGCGAGCCTCATCATGAGCCTCGAGAGCGCCATCGCCGTGATCGCGGGCTGGCTGCTGCTCGGCGAAGTGCTCTCCCAGAGGGAGCTCTTCGGCTGCGTGCTGATGGCGGGCGCCGTCGTACTCGCGCAGCTTCCTGCGCCCAAGTCCCGCCGTTCCGGGAAGGACTGAGGACCAGCGGGGGCGCTCAGGCGTCCCACCAGAGGCGGGCTGCGGGCGGCACCGCCTTGAGCACGAAGGTCCTGCCCGAACGCTCGAGCAGACCGCTTGAGACCATCCTGCCCACGGCTCGGCTCGTCATGGCGCGCTCGGCGTGCACGAGGCTCGCGATGTCGGAGACGGGAATGTCCCACGGCAGCGCGGCGGGCAGCTGCGCCTCGGTGATGCCTGCGGCGCGAAAGAGCACCGCAACGGCGATCTCGACGCGGTCGTCGACGGAGCAGAGGTCGTTGACGAGAACGCTCTCAACCTGACACTCGGACTTGGCGATGCAGTTGAGAAGCATGGCGCGCTCGCGTTCGGGATTCTCCGAGACCCAGCGGGCGTAAAGCTCGAGGGGGACGGCGAAGCCGCTCACGTCGGTGACGGCCGTGGCCATGAGAGTCATGGCAGCCTTGCCGTGACCGATGGCGCGCACGCTGCCGAGCAGCGTCCTGCGAGAGAAGAGGCCGATCCATCGGACCTTGTCGACGTCCGTGGTCGCGGAGCTTGCAACAAGTCCGCTCTCTATCCAGTAGACATGAGGCTGACTGCCGAAATGCACGATGTCGCGGCGGTGGCTGACAAACGGCGTGCCCGAATTCCTGAAGAAATCGGCGACCTCGTCAGCGTCTTCGACCATGAGCCATGGATTTCGACCGTAGATCGGCGCATAGCGGAAGTCGGACATCGAAGATCTCCTGAGAGGTGGAACAGCCATCCGATTTTAACGAAAACAAGCCGGTCGTCCGATGATGCGGACGACCGGCTGTTGGCTGGCGTTGATTATTCAGGTTGTTGCCGAGGAGGTTTGCTTACTTGCCTTCCTGAATCCGCTTGAGGGCGTGCTCAGCAGCATAGCGGCCCGACGTCATGGCGAAGGACGAAGCGGAGCCTTCGCAGCGTAGGTCATAGGACGAGTCGTAGAGACCACCGATGTCCTGACCGATGACGTAGAGGTTCGGGATCACGTCGCCCTGCGGAGTCTTGGCCTCGAAGGCCGGCGTCACTTGAACGCCGCCGAGCGTGAGGAAGAAGGCGCGGATGGCCTTGAGGGCGTAGTAGGGGCCGTGTTCCAGATCGAACTTGACGAGATGCTCGGGCTTGCGGCCGAATTCGGGGTCGTGTCCCTTTTCGGCGTAGCCGTTGACCTTCTTCATCGTGTCCTTCAGGTTTTCGGGCGGGACGCCGATCTGCTGGGCGAGCTCTTCGATCGAGTCGGCCTTGAAGGCCCAGCCGCGTTCCTTGCCGATCTCCCAGGTCTTAGGAAGGGCCTTGAGCGGCGTGTCGGCGAGCACGATGGCATTGAAGGGAAGCACGGCGCCCTTGTTGATCATGCGGTCCATCATCTTCTGGTCGAAGATCGTGTAGGAGACGCCGCCGGCAGTCGTCATGGCGTTGTAGACGTCGACGAAGACGGAGCCGCGGGACTCGTTGAAGAAGCGGCGGCCCGTGTGGTCGACCCAGAGCCAGGGCTGGGCGAGGGCGCAGCGGCCCTGCTTGAGCTCGTCCGGACCGGAGAACTGGTTGATCGGGGGCGTGTCGGGCAGGTACGGGGCGTTGCCTGCGACGGCGTGCATGCCTGCAACGCCTGCGCCGACGAGGCGGGCCATGTTGATGCCGTCGCCCGTGCGGCCGTCGACCACGGGGCTGCGGAGCCAGATCGGCTCGACCATGCCGAGAGCGGAGGAGTCGAAGACGTACTGCGCGAGCATTTCCTTGTTGGCCGCGAAGCCGCCGGTGGCGATGATGACCTTCTTGGCGTGGATGATGAGCTTGTCGCCCGACTTCGTCGTGGCCTCGACGCCCGTGACTCGGCCGTCGGTCATGATGAGCTTGGTGACGCGGGTGTTCGTCAGAAGCTCGCCGCCGCGGGCCTTGATGTTCTCGATCCAACGGCGGATGACTTCAGCCGTGCCGCCCTTGAACGGATTCCCCGCGCATTCCCCATCCATGTGGCACACATGGGTGGGGTCAAGCGGGGCTGACGAAGTCAGTCAATCTCAAGTTATTCAAGACGATCCAGTGGATAAGTTCTTAAATCCCTTGTCGCACAGGGGTTGAGTAGTAAAAGGGGCGCATAATCACAGGATCATTTTGCGATTCTGATGCAGCA
>NZ_KQ968586.1:23367-27190 GCF_001578585.1 Sutterella sp. KLE1602 | reverse complement strand
GAAGATTGATAAGTTATTTCCTAACTATTCCTTATCTCTTCGGCTTCCCTGAGGCTGTAGCATTATGGGCAGGCCCGCAGAGCCCCTCGCTTTGCGCTAGAGTTAGGACATCTGGTGCCCTGCTTCCGGCCCCGACGCGGATGCTGACGCGCCCCGAGGCCGGCAAAAACAGAAACAGAAGAAGAAGGATTCGCAAAATGTCATGGGATTTTGAAAAACACTACATCAACGGCGAATGGACGCCTTCGGAGGACGACGCCTGGATCGAGGTCGAGAACCCCGCCACGCTCGAGCGCTTCGCCCGCATCCCCGACGGCACGCCCGCCGACGCGGACCGCGCCGTTGCGGCCGCAAAGGCCGCGCTCGAAGGCTGGCGCACGACGCCCCTCGCAGAACGCATCCGCCTGATGAAGGCCATGCTCGCGAACTTCGAGGCCCTGCACGACGAGATCATCCCGCTCGAAGTGGCCGAACTCGGCGCACCCGTCGGCTTCACGACCAGGACCCACTGCGAGTACCAGTACGTGCGCGTGCGCTCCTACATCGAGGCGGCGGAACGCATGGTCCTCGAGGAAACGCTCCCGAACTCCACCGTCTACCGCGAGCCCGTCGGCGTCGTCGCCTGCGTCACGCCCTGGAACTATCCGCTCGGCCAGGTCGTCCAGAAGGTCGTCCCCGCCATCCTGATGGGCTGCACCGTCGTTCTCAAGCCCAGCCAGCACACGCCGCTCACGGCCTGCCTGCTCGCCGACGCCTTCGACCGCGCGGGCTTCCCAAAGGGGGTCTTCAACATGGTGAGCGGCCGCGGCTCCAGACTCGGCGACCGCCTCGCCTCGCATCCCGACGTCGACATGGTGAGCTTCACGGGCTCCACCACCGTCGGCATCCGCATCGCGCAGCGCGCGCTCGAGAGCGTCAAGCACATCAGCCTCGAGCTCGGCGGCAAGTCCCCCGCCGTGTTCCTGCCCTCCGACGACTACTCGGCCGCCTACCCCAAGATCCTGAGCTCGATCTTCTTCAACGCGGGCCAGACCTGCACGGCTCTCTCGCGCCTCATCGTGCCCCGTCGCGACCTCGCGCGCATCGAGTCCGAATTCTGCGAGCTCGCCGCCAAGCTCGTCGTCGGCGACCCGACCGACCCGAAGACCGACATCGGCCCCGTCTCCTCGAAGGCCCAGTTCGAAAAGATCGCCGAATACGTGCAGGCCGGCATCGACGAAGGCGCACGACTCGTCATGGGCGGCGTCCCCACCGACATGTCCCGCGGCTACTACGTCAGACCCGTCGTCTTCTCCGACGTGAGAAACGACATGCGCATCGCCCGCGAGGAGATCTTCGGCCCCGTGCTCTGCATCATTCCCTACGACACCGTCGAGGAGGCCGTCTCAATCGCCAACGACACGCCCTACGGACTCTCGGGCTACGTGCACGCCCCGACGAAGGCCGAGGCGGTCGCGGTCGCAAAGCGCATCCACTCGGGCAACGTCTACATCAACGACGCCCCGCGCGACGTCACCGCGCCCTTCGGCGGCTACAAGCAGAGCGGCATCGGACGTGAGGGCGGCCTCGCGGGTCTGCTCGAATTCACGCAGCAGAAGGCCGTCTTCGACCGAACGACATACTGACACCTGCCCAAACGCATGAAAAAGCCTCCCGACGTCGGGAGGCTTTTTCATGCCGGAAATGCTCGAAACTCAGAACGGCAGCACCTTCTCCGCCGCGTCGTAGATCTCGCGGGCCTTGACGGCCAGCCTGGCCCTCACCCAGGTGAGCAGCGGACTGTTCGTCGAGCATTCGTGCCAGAAGAGGCCGGGACGCCAGGGAAGGCTCACGTCCTCCTCCGAATGGAGAACGTCGAGCGGCAGGCCCTTCGCAAGAAGAACGGCCGTTTCCCTGGGCGTGCGCATGACCAGGTCGGTTCTTGCGACGAGCGAGGCGCCCGCCACGATGAAGGGCATCTCGCAGCAGAGGCGGTCGTGCACGTTCATCGCCTGCTGTCCGATGATGAGACGCGGGCCGTCGGTGCTCATCGTGATCGCCACGCCCACATGCTCGTACTTCGCGACGTCCTCAAGACGAAGAGGACGCTTTTTGGCAAGCGCACTCAGGGGATGCCCGCGGCGCACGAGAAGCACGTGACCGGATTCGAAGAGCGTCTGCTCGTGAAAGTCAGGCGGACACGCCTTGCCGAGCGTCGAATAGACGGCGAGATCAAGGTCTCCGTGCCTCAACACCGACATCATCTCGGGGAATCGGTCGTAAACGCGAAAGCGAATGCCGGGCGCCTCCTTGCGGAGCTCCATGATGAGCGGAATGAGCAGCGTGTAGAACGCGTTGTCGATCGCCACGATCCTCACGACGCCCTCGGCGCTCTGCGGGTCGAACACGTTCTCCTCGTTGAAGAGTGCGTCGGTCGCACGCATGGCCTCGATCAGCCTCGGACGCAGCGCCTTCATGCGCACGGTCGGATACATGCGGCCTGCGGAGTGCACGAAGAGCGGATCGTCGAACCACGTCCTCGCACGTGCGAGAAGACGGGACGCAGTGGGAAGCGACAGCCCCGTTCTGTCACAGGCGCGGCTCAGCACGCCCGTTTCACAGACGCTCAGCAGCAGCCTGTAGGCCCGGTAGAGATTGCTGTCGTTGACGTCCTCGGGTATCTGCGGTCCCTGGTGATTCATGTTTTTCTCCTGGTCTGTCGGTCGCGTGAATTGTACCCCTCGGTCCCTCAAAAAGCCCGCCGCACGCGCGTTTTCCCCGAACCGCACTTCTCTCCTGTCTTGCTCGTCGCGCACTTTTCGTGGATCCGCTTTTCATTTTCCGCACATCGGTTACAGGCAGTCCGCAATAAAAATGCGAAACCCCCTGCTCTAACATTTGAATCGACGCACAAAGCGTGCACCTCATTCTTTTTAGGAGAGACTCATGAAATTCCAGGCCAAGACCATGGCTGCCCTCGTCGCCGCGACCTTCATTGCGGGCGTCGCCTGCGCTTCCGGCGGCGCTTCCGGCCCCGCCGTCACCTATGCCGTCCAAGGCAACATCGGTGAAGTGATCGTCAACCCGTACAAGGTTGCTCCGCTCACCGCCGTGATCCGCAACGGCGGCTACGAACTCAAGGACGTCGAAGTCCGCATCGTGCCGAAGATGAACGGTCAGGAAATCAAGTACAAGGTTTCCGACCGCCAGCTCAAGACCAACGCCGGCATTCCGATCTTCGGTCTGTATCCCGACTACCTGAACACCGTCGAGGTTTCCTACACGCGTCTCTTCAACGGCAAGGCCGAGAAGTTCTCCGACACGTACCAGTTCTACGCGCCTCCGGTCTACACGCGCTCCAACGGCATGCCGCGCCAGAAGGGCACGATGTTCGACACCGAAGTCCATACGGTTCATCCGGACTTCAAGGATCGTCTCTACCTCGTCGGCAACCAGCTCTCCCCGATCGCCCCGCAGGGCGCCCGCTTTGCCTGGAACAACCCGTCCGGCGGTGCGCTTGAGTGGGCCTACAACTCCAACATCGGCATCATCGACACGACCGGCGCCGTCCGCTGGTACCTCCTCGACATCCTCCTCAACGAGCCGTCCGACCCCTGGTCCTCCGGCTACATGATGGGCTTCCAGCAGACGAAGGACGGCGCCCTCACCTGGGGCTTCGGCCAGCGCTACGTCAAGTACGACCTCCTCGGCCGCGAAATCTTCAACCGCCTGCTGCCGCCTCAGTACTCCGACTACTCGCACGCCTTCGACAACGCTGAAAACGGCCACAGCTTCCTGCGCGTCGCCAACGCCGACTACCGCCGTCCCGACGGCAAGCGCGTCC
>NZ_KQ968586.1:22979-23267 GCF_001578585.1 Sutterella sp. KLE1602 | reverse complement strand
ACCGCCGTCCCGACGGCAAGCGCGTCCACACGGTTCGCGACGTGATCGTTGAGCTTGACGAAAACGGCGGCGTGGTCGACGACTTCCGTCTCTACGACATCCTTGACCCGTATCGCGACAACATCGTGAAGGCCATGGACCAGGGCGCCGTCTGCCTCAACATCGACGCCTCCAAGTCCGGCCAGACGCTCTCCGCCGAAGAACTCGCCAAGATGGACGAAAACGGCCAGTTCGGCGACATCGCCGGCGTCGGCCCGGGCCGCAACTGGGCTCACGTCAACTCCGTCG
>NZ_KQ968586.1:0-22879 GCF_001578585.1 Sutterella sp. KLE1602 | reverse complement strand
CGACGACTCCATCATCATCTCCTCGCGCCATCAGGGCATCGTCAAGATCGGCCGCGACAAGAAGATCAAGTGGATCCTCGCTTCGCCGGAAGGCTGGAAGAAGGGCTGGGCTGAAAAGGTCCTCACCCCGGTCGACGCCAAGGGCAACAAGATCAAGTGCGAAGGTTCCAAATGCGAAGGCGACTTCGACTGGTCCTGGACGCAGCACACCGCCTGGCGCATCGACAGCAAGTCCGACAAGAACGTCATCTACCTCTCCGTCTTTGACAACGGTGACGGCCGCGGCATGGAACAGCCGGCCCTGCCGACGATGAAGTACTCCCGCGCCGTGGTGTACAAGATCGACCAGAAGAAGATGACGGTCGAACAGATCTGGGAAGTGGGCAAGGACCTCGGCTATCCGTTCTTCTGCCCGGTCACCGGCCTGACGAAGTACATGGAAGACAAGGACACCATGATGGTGTACTGGTCCACCGCCGGCCTCGGCGCCACGCCTGAAAAGCGCACCAACACCCTCGGCCGCGTCATGCCGCACATCGCCGAATACCGTTGGGGCGAAACCAAGCCGGTCGTCGACATCGAACTCAAGGACACGTTCGGCTACCAGGCCTTCCCGATCAGCGTCGAAAAGGCCTTCACGAAGAACTGATGACTTCTCAAAGTTGATTCTTCAGTCCTGAGCGAGCGGGCGAAGCAGCAATGCTTCGCCCGCTTCGTTTCTTCAGATCCCCGGCTTCATCCAAACGCTCGCTTCGGATGCATTCGTTCACCGTGCGCCTTCTGCGGCCGCTGCGTCAAGCTCGTCGTCTGCTCCTGCGGAATAAAAAAGCCTCCCGAAGTCGGGAGGCTTTTTCATGCCGGGAATGCTCGAAAAGCTGCTCGATCAGTTGGCGCGCGTGAACGTGATGAGCGGGATTTCGTTGAAGGTGCCGCTTCTCACGGGGAAGCCCGCCCAGAAGCCCGCGCCCTGGGAGACGTAGAGCTTCATGCCGCCCAGCTCGTAAAAGCCCTTGACGAAGCCGTTGTTGGCAAGCGAGGCGAGAATCGCGACGGGACCCGTGTGGCCGCCGTGGGTGTGACCCGAAAGCTGCAGATCCACCTTCCAGGCAGGGTTCGCAGCCTCGGGAGCCGTGCGGGGCTGATGGTCCATCAGGATGCGGAGGTCGTCGTCGGCGAGATTGGAGAGCGTACCCGCAAGGTCGTGACGGCCTGCGCCCGTGCGCTCGGCCGCGAGGTCGTCCACGCCCGCCACCGTCACGCGGCGGCCCTTGACGGCGATGGAGACGGCCTCGTTCTCGAGGATCACGACGCCATGGCGCCTGATGATCTCAAGGAGCTTCTCGCGCTCGGGACGGATGTACTCATGGTTGCCCGTCACGCCGAAGATGCCGTAGGCGGCCTTGAGGCCGGAAAGAGGCGCGAGGTCCGCGTCGCGCTGAAGAACGGCAGCCTCCCTGTCGAGCGGACCGTCGGAGAAGTCGCCCGTGATGAGGACGAGGTCGGGCTTGGCCTCATTGACGGCCTTCACCACGGCTTCGGTGCGGGCGGCGGGGAAGAGGTTCGAGGCGTGCAGGTCCGTGATCTGGGCGACCTTGAAGCCCTCGAGCTCGGGCGGAAGGTTCCTGACGGCCACGGTCATCGGCTCGACCGTAGGCTCGGAGAGCGCGTTCCAGGTCGAGGTGATGCCGAAGAAGATGCCGAAGACGGCCACGAAGCACGTCGAGACGATCGTGAAGAGGTCGCGCTTCTCGACGGGAAGCCCCATCTTCCTGCGCACGAGTCCGCGCACGCCGCCGATCACGTCGCGCGCGAGCGCCAGCAGGAAGAACCAGTAGGCAAAGCTCACGAAGAGGCCCGTGACGGGCAGCGTATCGACGATGAAGGCGCGCTCGAAGAGGTCCGTCATGTCGAGAAAGGCGAAGTGCGAGGCGCCCGCAAGCGCAAAGAAGGCCGTGACGGCAAGCTTCGAGGTCGTGCCGAGATGGGCGATGCGGATCGTGCGCCAGATGCCGTAGGCGGCCATCAGTGCCGTGACGAGCGCGCAGATGAGATAGACGGTGACGTGCATGGAAATGGAATCGGTCTTGTGGTCTGGTGGTTTGGGAGACTTCTGCGGAAAGCCTGAAGGAGACCCGTCCGAACGTGAAGCGGCAGGCATTGTACACGGAGGCGCAGGAATACTGGTGCTGCAAGGCGTCGAATTCTTGCGCAATGTCCTCATCTGCGGACGGCTTTGCCTTCCCAAGAGAATGGCTGAGGAAGGAAGACCGGATGCAGCAGGGCTGCAGGTCAGGAAACTAGGCAACCTCGCCGCTGAATCGGGAGGGACTTGTGAAGACCATGGCCGCCTGTTCCTCCTCGAGCCTGCGGCTGTGCTCGCGTTCGAGAAGTTGTTCGCCCCAAAGGCGGCAGAAGGCGAGGAAAGCCTGGAGGTCGGAGGAGCGGTACTTCTGCTTGTGCATGCAGAAGGAGAGCTGCCTTGTGAAGGTCTCGGGACACTTGACACGCCTGAGGTGCGGGCCGAAGAACGGATCGTGGAGGATGCGCTCGGAGATGAAGGTGAGGCCCATGCCGTTGATGATCATGCCGACGATCGCCTCGAAGCTGTTGACGTTCGCGATGATGTTGTGCTCGGAGAGGTGAAGGCCGATCTGGGCGTCGAAGAAGATTCGGGTGCTCGAGCCCTCCTCTCGAAGAATCCAGCGCTCGCGAGAGAGTTGCTCCCAGGTCGCGACGCCCTGTGTGAGACGGTGGCCCTTGGGCGCCACCACGACCATTTCGTCGGAAATCCACGGCTCGGTGATGAGGTGCGGATTTGTGACGGGGCCCTCGACGATCGAGATGTCGGTCGAGAAGTTGAGGAGCGATTCGGCCACCTCGGCGGTGTTGGCGATGCGCATTTCGGGCATCCAGCCCGCGTGCGCCTGAAAGTCGCGCATCAGGTCCGAGAGCATGAAGGAGCCGATCGTGAACGTACAGGCAAGCCTGAGCTGGCCCGTCGTGCGACCCGAAAAGAGCGACTCGATGTCGTCGGTGCGCTCCATGAGCTCGTCGGCGGCGGGCTTGAGGCGTCTGCCTTCGGCCGAAAGAAGGAGTCGGCCGCGGGTGCGCTCGAAGAGCGTGACGCCGAGGCGCCCCTCAAGCTCCGTCAGGGCCTGGCTCACCGCGCTCTTGCTCATCGCAAGATCCTGCGCCGCAACCGACAGGTTCTCGGTGCGGGCGACTGCAAGAAAGACCTGCATCTGGCGAAGCGTAATCTGCATGACTGGGTCCTCGTGGGAAGGTTGGCGGGAATGACGGTCCGGCTCCGTCGAACGAGGGACCGTCTGAAAGCCGGCATTCTCAAACGATGATTATGGCACGCGCGCTCCGTGATCCGAAGCCCCAAGCGGGTAAACCCGCGAGGGAATCACACGCCGGGCTCAGACGACGGGCCTGCGCCTCTCCCTCGAAAGACCGAGCAGAATCCGCATGTCGGAGCTGAGCTTCACGTCGTGCAGGACCGAAGGGTCTCCGCACCAGACGACGTCCTCGGGCGAAAGACGCCAGGCGGCGTGCCTGATGAAGCTCTCTCCTAGAAGTGCGGCCGCCCTCGGAATGCTCATCACGTCGACCAGTCCGATCTCGTAGTCGGGCCAGTTTCGAGGGCCGCCCAGAAGCAGTCCCGGCGTGAAGTGCCGCCTGCAGTACGGCCTGTTGCGCCCGATCTCGCGGTGAACCGCCATGCCCGTGAAGAGGATCGTGTTGTGCGTGCGCTGGCGCGTGGGCTCGATCTCGGCCGAAGTGCGGTAGCGGGCGAATACGCATCCTGGAAAATCAACCTCCATCGAGGGCGGCACGGGCCAGGCCACCTGCTGACGAACCTTCTCGGCCGCATAGTCCGAGGACCAGTTGCCGATCGCCTCGCGGGCCTCCTTCGCGAGGTTCTTCACGACGTTCCAGCGGGCGAGAATGCGGCGGGGCTTCGCGGCGCCTTCCTTCGTCTTCACGTTCGTAAACCTCAGGCGCTTCTCCTCCTCAAATTCGGCCCTCAGGGCGTCCGGGTCGGTCGCAAAAATCGAAAGCGGCACGACGACGCTCATCACGCGCGTCTCAACATTGGCCTCAATCCACTCGGCGGCGTCCTCAAATGCAAAAAGGTACTTCGCCTGCTGCGCCGCGTAGTCGAGCCCCGCCACCTCGACCGCACAGGCCGAGCGCACGCGGTCCGAGAGCAGAAGCCTCGGCAGGTCGACGCCGGCACCTTGATTGAAGGCGCTGTACGACGCCCAGGGCCCGATCGAGATGAGCTCAGTCATCGGATGCCTGTAGGTTCGCAGCCACTCGGCCGCTTCGACGGGATCCTCCGTCATGATGACGCTCCTTCGCCTCAATTCCGCCTGACGCCTTGCAACGTCCACCGCCAGAAGCACCGTTCCCGGGGCCGTCTCCTTGTCTTCCATGTCCATCGCGCAGTTGCGGGCGCTGCCACGGGCAGGCCCTATCCTTAATATTGAATGTTTTATAGAAGGTACATTCTATTCGAAGAAGCCGAAAAAGGCCTCCCCCTGCGGAAGACCTGCAAAAAGTCGTGAGGACGCAGGATGTCCAGACTTTCGGTAAAGCCGAACGATTGAAGTTAGGTCGGTCGCATTTTCCGAACGATCGGTTCTGAAAAAAACGACGCCTCCGAACGAATTTTCTGCCAAAATAGCCCCGCAAACCAAGGGTAATCCCGCCCTTTTCTTGAGAATTCCCATGTTCAAAAAGCTTCACTACAAGGTTCGCGGCCTGCCCACGCCGCTCGCCGGTCTCGCGCTCGGCATTGCGAGTCTGGGCTGGTGCCTCGAGAACGCCCTGCCGCTCGCGGGCTGGGGCCAGACGACGGGTGCCGTGATCGGCCTCGTCATGATCGGCTTTCTGGTGCTTCGCTTCACGGCGCACCACGACACGCTCTGGGCCGACCTGAAGCATCCCGTCGTGGGCAGCATCGTCCCGACGTTCGCGATGTGCCTGATGGTGGTCTCGAAGACCGCGGGCCACTGGATGCCCGAAGCGGGCGTCGTGCTCTGGTGCGCGGCGGTGCTCCTTCATCTGGCGGCGCTCGGCATCTTCGTCGTGAACCGCCTGCAGGAACCTAGGCTCGAACTCATGGTGCCCTCCTGGTTCGTGCCGCCCATCGGCATCGTGGTGGCCGACGTGACCTTCCCCGAGGTGGCCGTGCTGCTTCCCTTCGCGAAGATCCTCTTCTGGATGGGCGCCGCGGCCTATGCCGTGCTCCTGCCGCTGATGATCTACCGCCTCTTCTTCCTCCCCGAAGTCCCCAACGGCGCCAAGCCCACGATCGCGATTCTGGCCGCGCCCGCGAGCCTGCTGCTTGCAGGCTATCTCACGGTCGAGAAGGATCCGTCGCTTCTCCTCGTCGCGCTCCTCTTCGGCATCGCGATCCTCATGACGGTCGTGATCTACTTCGCCTTCTGGCGCCTCCTGAGGCTTCAGTTCTCGCCGGGCTACGCGGCCTTCACCTTCCCGATGGCCATCGGCGCGACGGCGCTCTACAAGCTCTCGAACCTCGTGGCGGGCTTCCCCGGCGCCCTTCACTACGCGCACCAGATCCGCTTCCTCGCCCACGTCGAAGTGACGGTCGCCGCCGTGGTGATCCTCTATGTGGCGGCCCTCTACGCGAAGAACCTCCGCGGCATGCTCCCGAAGCTCCCCGCCGCAGCCTGAGTCTCCAGGCATCACGCCCCGCACAAACCTTGAACCAAACGGCGTCCCGCTTCATCCGGCAGGGCGCCGTTTTTCATTGTTCTCTTCATCTCGTCCCGCGCACGACATTCGGGAAACGGCGATGCCGTTCTCATAATGTCGCGCATGGATGACGACCTACTCCAAACGCAGGCACCATGGGCGATTTCGCCCGTTTGTTGCGTTTGCGCAACAGTATAGGGGTTATCACCGCATTCCGGCCGGATACCCTGTCCCGCAGGCCGATGCACTAAATATGAAGGTCGTCCGGAAGGGGAGCTTCTTGCGAATCGCCCCCTCTTGTCCCAGAATCCTCCCTAGCCACGCGAAAAGCAGTGACTCCCAAATTTTCCCTTTTGTTTGGATGACCAGATTATGTTCAAGAAGTCTCTTATCGCTGTCGCCGTTCTCGGCGCTACCGCTTTCTCCGTTCAGGCCGCCGACGTTACGATGTACGGCAAGGTTGACACGGGCCTCCAGTTCAAGACCAATGAAGTTACCGAAGGCAACCAGACCGTGACCGATACCGACACGTTCTCCATGGAAAACGGTCTGAACTCCGCCTCCCGCTTCGGCATCAAGGGTTCTGAAGACCTCGGCAACGGCATGAAGGTGAGCTTCCAGCTCGAAAACGGCTTCAAGTCCGACTCCGGCGAATTCAAGACCGAAGGCAAGCTCTTTGACCGTCAGGCCACCGTCGCCGTCTCCTCCGACTTCGGTACGCTCACCATGGGCCGCGTCGGCGGCATCGGTTCCGGCGCCGGCTTCGACCTCGTCTACGGCTACGGCGACGCCTTCGACGGCGGCTCCCCCAACGTCCTCGGCCTTGCCAAGTCCGACCGCTACGACAACATGGTCACGTACCAGACCCCGAAGTTCGCCGGCATGCAGGCCACGGTCCAGTACTCCTTCAAGGAAGCCAGCGGCGCTGAAGGCCGCGAAGGCTCCTCCGCCGTCAACCGCTACGCTTCCGCCGGCCTGACGGGCAACTTCGGCGCCCTGAACACGGTTCTCGCCTACGAATTCCAGAACTATGATTCCGTCGGCGACAATGGTCGCGAAAAAGACGGCCACATCGTCTACCTCGGCGGCAACTACGACTGCGGCTTCGCCAAGACCTTCGTGATGGGCCAGTACTTCAAGGGCATCAAGCTCAGCAGCGTCACCGCTCTCGGCATGCTCGATGACTATGATGTTAACGAAGACGATACCCTTCTGGATGTCGCTGACGCAGCCTACAACGAAGGCGCCAAGGGCTACGGCCTCCACATCGGCACGATCGTTCCGATCAGCAACGGCGACCTGACGGTCGGCGCCTACTACGTTGACGGCACGGGCGAAACGTCCAAGGCCAACGTTGAAGAACGCGACTTCGACTACATGGGGCTCGCCACGAAGTACGAATACCGCCTGAGCAAGCGCACGTCCGTCTACCTCGGCGCCGGCTTCTACAAGGCCACGATCGACGCCACCAGCGCTGGCAATGACGATATCGAACAGAAGGTCGGTGAAGTCTACACGGGTCTGACGCACGCTTTCTAATCTGAAACGCGTCACCGGCTGATGAAGCGGTCTTCCGACCGCTGAATCGGACCTGAACCCAAGCCCCCCGCGGATCCTTCCGCGGGGGGCTTTCCTTTGTGCGGGTCCCTCCCCCGCTCCGTCCGTCTCCGCTCCCGAAAGACCGTCCCGAGCCCCTCAAAACCGCGCCCGAGGGGCACTTCAAGTGCCCGCGGTATTGACGATGGGGAGCCGATCCGTGATAATCATCCGATTGATCAGGAAGGCGGAGACGGCGCCCGCCGCGCCCCCCGAAGGGAAAGCGCAGCACGGAGCCCCGATCCCACGTCCGCCCCTCCAACTATTCGAGAGAGAATTCTAATGGCAGAAGACACCAACTACGTCACCCTTGAAGTGGCCATCGATTCGTCCCTTTATGACAATCTGATTCATGCCGCCGCCAACCGCGGCCAGTCCGTGAGCGAGTTCGTCGAGTCCGTGCTCAACCGCGAGGTCGAACAGGCGCTGAGCGAAACGCCGGTCGAGGTCCGCGACCCGCAGGACGAGGAGTAAGCCCCGCAGGGCTCTCCCAACAGACACCAACGACAGGGATTCAGGATCAGGAAGAAGGAGACAAGGCGATGACGACCTGTGCACGAAAGAAGGTTTTGCTCATGATTCTCGATGGCTGGGGCATCGGCCGCGGCGACAGGGCCGACGTGATCGGCAGCGTCAGGCCGCAGCGCCTCGGCGAGTTTGCGGCGAAATATCCGCACGCCGAACTGCGCACCGACGGCGAAAACGTGGGCCTGCCCGACGGCCAGATGGGCAACTCCGAAGTGGGCCACCTCAACATCGGCGCCGGCCGCGTCCTCTACCAGGATCTCGTCAAGATCAACCGCGCGGTCGCCGACGGCTCGATCGGCGACAATCCCGAGGTGAAGGCCCTCATCGACTACTGCCGCGAAAAGGGCTGCGCCCTGCACGTCATGGGTCTTCTCTCCGACGGCGGCGTGCACAGCCTCAACAGCCACATGTACGCGTTCCTGCGCCTTGCGAAGGCCGCGGGCCTCGAAAAGGTCTACGTACACGGCTTCCTTGACGGCCGCGACACCGATCCCAAGAGCGGCGAAGGCTTCGTGAAGGACATGCTCGCCGAAATGGCGAAGCCCGACACTGCGGGCGAACTCGTGAGCCTCGTGGGCCGCTACTGGGCCATGGACCGCGACAAGCGCTGGGAGCGCGTGCGCCGCGCCTACGACCTGCTCGTCAAGGGCGTGGGCAATCCCGTCTCCGACATGCCCGACGCCGTGCGCGTCTCCTACCGCCAGGGCATCACCGACGAGTTCCTCGAGCCGCAGTACCTCACGGACGCTCACGGCGTTGCCGTGGGCCGCATCCGCCCGCACGACGCCGTCGTCTTCGTGAACTTCCGCAACGACCGCGCCAAGGAGCTCACGACCGTGCTCACGCAGGAGGCCAGACCCGATTTCGAAATGGAGCCCTTGCCGCTCTACTTCTGCACGATGACGCCCTACGACCCGACCTACAAGGGCCTGCACGTCCTCTTCCCGAAGGAGAACGTCGTCAACACGATCGGTGAATGGGTCTCCGCCCAGGGCCTCAGGCAGCTGCGCATCGCCGAGACCGAAAAGTACGCCCACGTCACGTTCTTCCTCAACGGCGGCCGCGAAGCCCCGTATGAAGGCGAGGACCGCATCCTCGTGCCGAGTCCCTCGGTCGCGACCTACGACCTGCAGCCCCAGATGAGCGCCCCCGAGGTCACCGAAAAGCTCGTCGAGGCCATTGCCACCGAGCAGTACGACTTCATCTGCCTCAACTTCGCCAACGGCGACATGGTGGGCCACACGGGCGTCTACGACGCGATTGAAAAGGCCGTCGTCACCGTCGACGCCTGCGCAGGCGCCGTCATCGACGCCGCGCGCGACCACGGCTACGAGGTCGTTCAGATCGCCGACCACGGCAACGCCGACAACGCCGTCAACGCCGACGGCTCGCCCAACACGGCCCACTCGCTCAACCCGGTTCCCATCCTCGTCGTCTCCGACCGCGTCGAGCGTGTTGAAAACGGCGTCCTCGCCGACGTCGCCCCGACCGTGCTCACGCTCATGGGCCTGCCGATCCCGCCCGAAATGACGGGCCGCGTCCTCGTGACGATGCGCTGATCCCGCACCGATCCGCTTCATCAAGACAACGAGCCTCTGCAGTCCGCCTGCAGGGGCTCGTTGTCATTCATGCATCGGCTTCGCTTCAGGCGCCCTGGAGCGTGCGCCTGTATTCGCCGGGCGTCATCCCGAAGACCTGTCTGAAGGCCGAGATGAAGGCCGAGGTGTTCTGGTAGCCCGCCGTGAGCGCCGCCTCCTCAACGCTCGTCTCGCGCGCGAGCTGTCCGAGGGAGACGAGGAGCACGTGCTGCAGGCGCCAGTTGCGGAAGGTGAGTCCCGTCTCGGCCTGCACCTGGCGGCTGAGCGTGCGCACGCTCATGCCCGCAAACGCAGCCCAGTCCTCCATCATCCACTCGGCCTTCTCAAAGGAGGCGAACTCCATTTTCGGTCATCGGACGCCATCCGGCTACAGGCGTGAAGGAAAACCTCAGGCTTCGGCCCTGCGCCGGGCGCGGTATTATTGAGAGATCATTCAACCGACCCATATGCTTCACATTGGAGACCAGCATGGCACTCAACGTCGTCGAGATCTGGCGCGACCTGCACAAGACGCCCGAACTCGGTTTTGAAGAAGAAAAGACCTCCGCCTACCTTGCCGAGGCCCTCGAAAAGCTTGGCTACGCCGTCACGCGCGGCGTCGGGAAAACGGGCGTCATGGGCGTCATCAGGGGCGCCGAGCCCGGCCCCGTCCTGATGCTTCGCGCCGACATGGACGCCCTGCCCTTCAGGAACGATGACGGCTCGATCGAGGCCGTCCACGCCTGCGGCCACGACAGCCACTGCGCGATGGTGCTCGCCGCCGCCTCCGAGCTCGCGGGCCGCGTGCGCCGCGGCACCCTCAAGATCCTCTTCCAGCCGGGCGAGGAGACGCTCCACGGCGCGCTCGAGGTCCTGAAGTCGGGCGCCGTCGACGACGTCGACATCGCACTCGGCTGCCACGTGCGTCCGATCCAGGACATCCCGACGGGCACCTGCGCCGCCGCCGTGCGCCACACCTCGAGCACCTTCGCCGACATCGTAATCCACGGCCGCACGGCCCACGCCTCGCGCCCGCACCTCGGCGTCAACTGCGCCGAAGTGGCCGCCGCCGTCACGCAGGCCGTCGCCGCCATCGAGGGCGACCCCGCCAAGGTGTGGTCCTGCAAGGTGACGAGCATCCAGGCCTGCGCCGCTGCCGTCAACATCATCCCCGACACCGCAACCCTCAAGCTCGACATCCGCGCCCAGACGAACGAACTGATGGACGAACTCCTCGAGAAGGTCCGCATGGCCGCCGCGGGCACCGCCGCTGCCTACGGCGCAACCGCCGAAGTCATCCTCCCCGGCGTCGTCATCCCGGCCGCCGTCTACGACGAGGACCTCGTCGCCGAACTCGCCGGCACGATCCGCGAGGTCCTCGGCGACGAATGCCTCGCCCGCGACTGCGGCGGTGGCGGCGAGGACTTCCACTTCTTCAAGAAGGAACGCCCGCACATCCGCGCCGCCTACTTCGGCGTGGGCGCAGGCTGCACGCCCGGCCTCCACGCCCGCAACATGACCTTCGACGAAACCCAGCTCGACATGGGCGTCAGGGTCCTCACCGCAGCCGCCCTCAAGCACGTCGGCTGACGCATCACAAAGCCGCATTGCTCCCCCGCGGGGCCCTCCTCCACACGGACGGCCCCGCCTTCATTTCTTAAGCAGCGCCAAAACGCCCGCCGCACGAGCCATCTTCAAAGCACGGGATTGAGACCCCGATCGGGTGCAGGCACCCGGGCGCAATCACATGAAATCCAAGTACTTCCGCCCATAAAGCTTTGACTTTCGTCAAACTCCATGTTCGAATTTGAGAACATCTGTTTCAGGTCTGCTAGGGTATTTCCTGTTACGCCCCTGCAGACAAATGCGGCGGGCATTGAAGAACACCACTGGAGCAGGAAAATGCCGGAATGCAGAATTGAGGCGCTGGCCCTCGCAAGGCAGCCATTGAACGAGATTGAAGCCATGCTTGCGCTCACGTCCGTCACCTCTGCCTCCTCCTCCACATCCTCCTCTACATCCACGCGCGGCTCCCTCTAAGCCCGCGCGTGCGATATCAGGCGCCGTTGCGGCCTCCCCGGCCGTGAACGTCCGCCGCCCCTTCCCCAACACCCCCTTTGACAATCCGACCGGCCGATTTTGCATTTCGGCGCACTGAAGGCTCAAGGCCCCATTGCACCCGAAATCCGTCAAAAGAGCCGGAAAACCCCGCCGGAAGACCGTCCGCACCCATGGACGGGGCCTTTCGCCCCACAGGAAAAACTAGGAGACTCAACATGGATCTCATCAAGAACTGGAAGCTTCATCTGCTGGCCCTCATCGTCGTGATCGTGGCCGAATCGATCGGCATGCACCGCTTCGGCCTCGTCGTGCTGCTGCCGCTGCTCTACGCGCTGGTGCTGGGCGGCATCCTCTCCTTCCCGAAGTTCGGGATCCTGAAGTTCTCCGAAATGGACCGCGCCGCGAAGTTCATGCCGATCGCCATGCTGGTCCTCCTGACGAAGATCGGCCTGGGCATCGGGCCGAACCTCGAGATGCTCCTCAATTCCGGCTGGGCCCTGATCATGCAGGAGTTCGGCCACTTCTTCGGCACGCTGATCTTCGGCCTGCCCGTCGCGTTGCTCCTCGGCATGAAGCGCGAGGCCATCGGCGCGTGCTACTCGATCGACCGCGAGCCCAACGTCGCCATCATCGGCGAGAAGTACGGCCTTGACAGCCCCGAGGGCCGCGGCGTGATGGGCATGTACATCTGCGGCACCGTCTTCGGCGCGCTCTGGATCTCGATCCTCGCGGGCGTGGTCGCGGGCCTCGACATCTTCCATCCGCACTCCCTCGCCATGGGCGCGGGCATCGGCTCGGCCTCGATGATGGCCGCCGGCACGGGCTCGATCATCGCCGCCTACCCCGAAGCCGCCGAAACCGTCGGCGCCTACGCGGCCGCCGCCAACCTGATGACCTCGGTACTCGGCATCTACTTCGCGCTCTTCATCTCGCTACCCGTCACGGTCAAGATCTACGAACTCGTAACCGGCGACAAGCGCGCCGCCTGAGAGACCTGAACACACCGCACCGAACCCCCGTCACAAGGAAAGTACATCATGAACGCCATTGCCGCCCATCTTGAAAAGCTCAAGGACTACATCTTCATCCTGCTCGTCACCGGCCTCTACACCGTCGTCGCCAACACCTTCGGCTACAACGGCGACCTCGCCCAAGGCGCCGTGGGCATCCTCGTCATCGTCGCGATCGCCTTCTTCGGCGTCGTGATCCAGATGCTGCCCGGCTTCAACAAGCTCCCCGTCGTCTTCTGGGTCTCGCTCACCGCCGTCATCGTCTCGATCCCGAGCTTCCCCGGCGGCGTGTGGATCGTCGAGCAGACCAAGCACATCAACTTCCTCGCCACGACGACCCCGATCCTCGCCTACGGCGGCCTGTGCCTGGGCAAGGACCTCGAGGCCTTCAAGCGACTCTCCTGGCGCATCGTCCCCGTCGCCATGGCCGTCGCCTCGGGCAGCTTCCTCTGCGCCACCGCGCTCGCCGAGCTGATGCTGCACCTCGAGGGCATCTTCTGATCCTCGTTCCGACAATCGTTTTACAATGGACCGAATGCCCGCCGCCCCTGCGGGGGCGGGCGCACCCGGTCCCGTCAATCACCAGATATAGAAAGGAGCGGACCGCAGGCGCCGCCATCAGGCGCCGGAAACGGTCCCCTGTACAGATCATGGACAAAGCCGCCATCAAGCAGAAAGTCTGCGAAGCCATCGCCGCGCACCGCGCCGACATCGAGGCGATTTCCGAAGCCATCCTCGCCGAGCCCGAACTCGGCTTCAAGGAGGTGAAGACCTCCCGCAAGGTGCAGGAGGCGCTCGAGAGGCTCGGCATCGAATTCACGGCCGGCCACGGCATCACGGGCGTCAAGGCCCGCATGAAGGGCAGGAACTCGAAGCGCACCGTCGCGATGCTCGCCGAGCTCGACGCCATCGTCTGCCGCAACCACAGGAACGCCGACCCCGTCACGGGCGCCGCCCACTGCTGCGGCCACAACATCCAGATCGCCAACATGATCGCCGTGGCCTGCGGCCTGCGCGACGTCATGTCCGAACTCGACGGCGACGTCGTCCTCTTCGCGGTCCCCGCCGAAGAGTATGTCGAGATCGACTGGCGCAACGCCCAGCGCGACGAGGGTCGTCTCAAGTACCTCGGCGGCAAGCAGCAGCTCATCGCCGAAGGCGCCTTCGAGGACATCGACATGGCCATGCAGATGCACGTGGCCTCGGGCGACGAATTCAATCTCGGCGCCTCGAGCAACGGCTTCATCGGCAAGCTCATCGAATACCACGGCCGTCCCGCTCACGCCGCCTTTGCACCTGAAGAAGGCATCAACGCCCTCAACGCCGCCATGATGGGCGTCATGGGCGTCAACGCCATCCGCGAAACCTTCCGCGACCAGGACCACGTGCGCTTCCACCCGATCATCAACGCGGGCGGCGACCTCGTCAACGTGATCCCCGACTACGTCAAGATGGAAAGCTACGTGCGCGCCTCCAACATCGACGCCATGGCCCGCTACAACAAGGCCGTCGACCGCGCCCTCAGGGCGGGCGGCGACGCCATCGGCGCGAAGTGCGAGATCAGGAACCTGCCGGGCTACCTCCCGCTCGCCCCCGACGACGCCTTCCGCGAAGTCTTGCGTGACAACGCCGTCGAACTCTTCGGCAAGGAGAAGGTCACGCTCGGCGAACACAGCTCGGGCTCGACCGACATGGGCGACGTCTCGCTCCTCATGCCCGTCATCCACCCCTGGGTCGGCTGCGTCGACGGCGTTCTCCACGGCGCCGACTACGAGCTTCGCGACCGCGAGGCCGCCTTCACCCGCATCCCGCAGGCCCTGGCCCTCACGATCGTCGACCTGCTCGCAGACGGCGCGCAGAAGGCCGACGAAATCTGCACGGCCTTCAAGCCCCGGCTTGACCGAGAGTCCTACGTGGCCTTCATGGACGACATCAGATAAGGCCTCATCCACACATTGATTTCCTGTCCCATGCGGTCCGGCAAAGGCCGCGGGGGTTTCGGGACGGCGTTGCAGCAGAGCGCCGTCCCCTTTTTTCCTCATCTCCCCATCACGCCCCTACTTTTCCCTCTCCCGCAAGCCGACTTCCCCTCCCGCCCTCCTCCAAACACCCGCCACTCACGGGATGGATACCACTTCGCTCTCATTCCAAACGCTCGCAAAACCGTTACAAAAGCACGGAGGAGGCGAGGACTGTGCCGAGCGCACACGCGGCGAGTGATTTGCACGATGCCGGCCTTCGCATCCAGTACGCCGCCTTCGACGAGGACGGCGCCGTGAAGCTTTCGGGCGCCGAAAAGTCCGTTCAGGGCAACGCCTGGCAGGCCGCGAGCGCAGAAGGCTGGGTGCCCCCCGCCGGGCTCACTCAGGATCTCGACGGACTCTGGAAGAAGGCCGAGGTGCGTCACGCCGACGCCTGCTCCACCTGCCACGGCGCGCCCAAAGCCTCCGCCCACACCGCCAACGAATGGGCGGGCCAGCTGCCCAAGCGCGGCGGCCGCACCGGCCACTCGAGCGCGAGCGCCAACGAACTGATGTTCAAGTGGCTGCAGGCGCACGCCAAGCCCATGTAACACGTCCCCGCCGTCCGCTTCCGAACAGCCTTCGGGACAACAGGCATTCACACTCCGACCAACCGTGAACAAGGAAAAAGCGACATGACCAATCGCCGAAATCTCTGCCGCGCAGCCGGCGCGCTTGCCGGCGCCGCCTTCATCCCCGCCGCTCATGCGGCCTCTCCCAAGCACCCGTCCGGCATGAACGGCGTGCGCACGCTCAAGGGCGGCCGCATCAGAGCCCTTCAAGCGCGACCTCGCGCCGTCGCTCCGGCTGCAGGCCTTTGCCCAGCAGCCCTACAACCACGCCCGCATCCGCCATCCGATGGTTCGCAAGAGCTGGCTTGAAAAGGGCCACCGCGCAGGCGGCGAAGGCCGCGAGTCCGATCAGTTCGTGCGAGTCTCTTGGGAAAAGGCCGCGAAGCTCGTCGCGGGCGAACTCAAGCGCGTTCGCGAGACCTACGATCCCGGCGCCATCTGGGGCGGTTCCTACGGCTGGATGAGAACGAGCTCCGTGGGCAACGCCCGAAACCTCCTGCAGCGCGTCCTCAACCTCAACGGCGGCTACACGACCTATACGGGCGACTACTCCACGGGCTGCGCCCAAGTGGTGCTGCCCTACGTCATCGGCTCCAACGGCGTCTACGAACAGGTGACGTCCTGGGAGCTCATCAACGAGAAGACCGAACTCGTCGTCCTCTGGGGCGCCGATCCGACGATCACGAACGACATCGACTGGTGCACGACGATTCATGAGAACGCGGGCGGCCTGCTAGCCCTTAAGGCCCGCGGCGTCAAGGTCGTGGCGATCAACCCGCTCAAGCCCGACACGGCCGAATGCTTCGGCGACAAGGCGCAGGGGATCGCGCCGCGTCCCGGCACCGACGTCGCGATGATGCTCGGCAGAACCTCCCGCGCATGCGCGTCTGGGAGCAGCCCGAAATAGTGCGTGAGGACGACTGACGTCCGAGACCGGCCCGGTCCTGAACCCGCGGCCGGCTGATCCCGACGGATCCCGAGAGGGTCCGCAGGCTTGCGTCTGCGGGCCCTCTCTCGTCTTTCGCCCTCACATTCCGCCCTCTTCCCGCATGCACCTCTGCACCGCACTCTTCGCCCCGCACCCCGCAAAAAACCTGAATCGACATACTCGAAAACCCAAGCATTTCCAGTTTTTCTTAATACTCCTGCAGAACTTTGCCGCGCCTTCGGTTTTCGACTTGACGCAAATCAAGATTTTGACCTCCCCAGCGCCTAGACTCGATTCATCGGAAGGCGGCATGAACCGCCTCTCGTCACAACAACACTCAAAAGGAGAAGACATCATGATGACGAAGAAGGCACTCGGCCTGATGATCGGCGCGCTTCTGAGCGGCGCCCTCATCGGCGGCGAAGCGGCGGCGGGCCAGACGCTCGCGGACTTTCACTCGAAGATGGGCGGCTGCGCCTCGTGCCACGGCACGAACGCCGTGACGGCGGCGTCCGTCCCCGACGACGAGCGTGCGCTCAACGCGCAGTGCCAAACCTGCCACGGGTCCTATAAGGACATCAGGAAGACGGGCACGGAGATCGATCCGCACCACTCGCATCTCGGCGACATCAACTGCACGAGCTGCCACACCGCGCACGCCCGTCCGAAGCTCGTCTGCAACGACTGCCACACCTTCCCGAACAAGATGCCGTTCGCCGATGCGCCCAAAGCCGCACCGAAGGTCTCCCCCGACGAAGCGGCCATCGAGGCCGCGATGAAGGCCGAGCCGCGCGAATCCTATGACGTCGTGGTGATCGGCGCTGGCAGCGCGGGCTTCAACGCCGCGATCGCCGCCAGGCGTGCGGGCGCCTCCGTTCTCCTTCTTGAAAAGAACAGCTTCTCGGGTGGCAACTCCATGCTCGCCGCGGGCGGCTACAACGCCGTCGGCACGAAGCAACAGAAGGCCAAAGGCATCACCGACACGGTCGAAGCCTATGTCGAGGACACGCTCAAGGGCGGCCGCGGCAAGAACGACCGAGCCCTCGTTGAAATCCTCGCGAAGGAAAGTGCCGCAGGCGTCGAATGGCTCGAGGGCATGGGCGCGGACCTCTCAGAAGTGAAGCGCTCGGGCGGCGCCCGCGTCGACCGCACGCATCGCCCGACGGGCGGCGAGACGGTCGGTCCGCACATCGTCAAGACTCTGCGCGCTCAGGCCGAGAAGGACGGCGTGCCCGCACGCCTCAACTCCCGCGCCGTCAGGCTCATTGTTGACGAAAACCACACCGTCAGGGGCGTCGTGGTCGAAGGCAAGCACAGCGGCCTCTACCGCGTCAACGCCAAAGCGGTCGTGCTCGCTGCTGGCGGCTACGGCCAGAACAAGGAGATGGTGGCCTTCTATCGTCCGACCTTCAAGGGCATGACGAGCTCGAACAACGTCACGAGCACCGGCGACGGCGTGCGCATGGCACTTGAAGCCGGCGCGAGCATGACCGACATCGACTGGATCCAGGCCCACCCGACCGTCGGCAAGGGAAGCCGCATTCTCATCAGTGAAACGGTCCGCGGCGTCGGCGCCGTCATGGTCAACGAAACGGGCGCGCGCTTCGTCAACGAACTCACGACCCGCGACCGCGCTTCCGACGCGATCCTCAAGCAGCCCGGCCGCCACGCCTGGCTCGTCTTCGACGCCGATCTCTACGCCAAGGCCAAGATGGTCCGCGGCTACGACCACCTCGGCATGCTGAAGAAGGCCGACACGATCGAAGGGCTTGCCAAGGCTGCCGGCATGGATCCGAAGGTCCTTGAAAAGACGCTCGCCGACTACAACGCGTACCGCGCCAAGGGCCATGACGACGCGTTCGGGCGTCCCGACATGCCGCTCGCCGTCGCGAAGGCGCCCTTCTACGCCGTCGAAGTTGCGCCCGGCATCCATCACACGATGGGCGGCGTGGCCGTCACGACCGAAAGCGAGGTCCTCGACATCCAGTCCCGTCCGATGCCCGGCCTCTATGCCGCAGGTGAAGTGACGGGCGGCGTGCACGGCTTCAACCGCCTCGGCGGCAACGCCGTCGCCGACACCGTGGTCTTCGGCCGCCGTGCAGGCGAACACGCTGCGAAGTACGCGCTCGAACAGAAGTGAGCGCAGCCGCCTCAACATAAAAGGCAGGACGGCATTTCCTGCAGGCGTCTGAGGGAGACGCCCGCAGGATGAAAATGAAGGCGCCGTCTGCGGCTTGTGCGTCCGCAGACGGCGCCTTCGCTGTCACCAAAGATAAAAAGAACCCCGGACCAAGAGCGGACCGGGGCAGCAAAGCCGGCTGCAGACCGGGGCAACCGGCACAGGGAACGATTTTCAGAATGGGTTTCGAGGCCTGTGCGCGCCCAAGCGATTGGAGGCGTGCCCGAAGGCGCGCGCAGGCTTCGAGATGATCATCCGCAGAGAGGCACGGAGATCCGGAGGCCGGCGACGGGGACTGCCCGTCGCCTGACCGCTCAGCGGGACGAGAAGGAAGAGAGGCCTTCGGCCGAGAGCAGTGACTGAGGCACGCAGCGTTTCTAGAGAACGGGAAGCAGAGCGGCAACAAGGACGCCGAAGGCGGCCAGAATCATGGACAACATGGAAATTCGGAGTGCTTTTGCACGAGGTTGCACGATGGAACGCGTCCGCGCGCCTGGGCGGGCTCGAGGACGAAGGCGTCATCAGCAGGCGCGAGGGCTCGGACACGTACGTGAGGACGTACAAGAGCACCGGCAACAGGAATCCCTTCCACATCATTTCGGGGCTTGACGGCAGGCCGCGCGGCACGCGCAAGGAGCTCGTCTCGATCTCGACCGTCGCCGCGCCCGACTTCGTGGCCGATGCCCTGGGTTTGCCGAGAAAGGCGCCCGTCATCCTCATGGAGCGCTTTGCGGGCCTCACGCCCGAGCGCTTCACGAAGGGATTTCTTGAGGACGACACGCTCTACAAGTTCTACGACCGCGAGTTCGGCATTGTCATCATCCGCCAGAAATGCAAGGTCCGCTTCGAGCGCGTGGCGGCGGATGCGGCCCGCAGCCTCGACCTGCCCGAGGGGCTCGAGATGCTGCGCACGGACCGCGTCTCCTACGACATCACGAAGGAACCCGTCGAGTACTGCATCAACCGCGGCCGCGTCGAGCGCACGCTCGTCTCCTTCGACGTCGTGATCTAGCAGCGGGAGCCGACGGCGCCCCCGCTCAAGGGAAAACCCGATTCTCGTATCGCTTCCGTTGGCGTAAAATGCGCGCCTTTCCCAAGGCATCAGGACAGAACCTCACCGATCGGGTTTTCTTGCAATGGACTGGCTAGCTCATCTGCTCACGGACGTCTCCTCCGTCCCTCACATCATTCTCGTTTACTCGCTTGTGATCGCCGTAGGCGCGCTGTTCGGGCGCATCCGGCTCTTCGGCGTCTCACTTGGCGTCACCTTCGTGCTCTTCGCGGCCATTGCCGCGGGGCACTTCGGCTTCACCGTGAATCCCGCCGTGCTCTACTTCCTGCGCGACTTCGGGCTCACCGTCTTCATCTACTTCATCGGCCTTCAGGTGGGCCCCTCGTTCTTTTCGTCCTTCAAGAGCGGCGGCATGGTACTCAACCTCCTCACCGTCCTGCAGGTGCTCCTTGGCGTCGCCGTGACGATCGCGCTCTACATCCTCTTCAGGGACACGCTGTCGTTGCCGCAGATGCTCGGCGTCCACTATGGCGCCGTCACGAACACGCCCGGTCTCGGCGCCACTCAGGAAACGCTCGAGCTCTTCAAGTACACGGGTGAGAACATCGCCGTCGCCTACGCATGCGCCTATCCGCTCGGCGTCATCGGCACGATCGGCTCCGCGATCCTCATTCGCTTTATCTTCCGGATCAAGCTTGCCGAAGAGGACAAGGCGTGGGACGCCGAAGAGCGGGCCCACCATCAGGAACCCGTCTTCTTCCACGTCGAGGTCAGCAACCGGGCGCTCGAAGGCCGCACGATCGAACAGGTGAGGAACTTCATCAGCCGCGGCTTCATCGCCTCCCGAATCCTCTCGGGCAGCAGCATCTCGAGTCCCAACGGCTCGACCGTCCTGCACATGGACGACTGCCTGCGCATCGTGAGCCAGCCCGACGTCAAGGAGGCGATCGTCGCCTTCTTCGGACGCGAGCGCACCGACATCGACCTCGCCGAGGAGAAGTCTCCGCTCGTCGTGCGCACGCTCATGGTCACGCGCGAATCCGTCAACGGCATGCGCATCGAGGATCTCGCACTCAACCGTCTGGACGGCGTCAACATTACGCGCGTCTTCCGCGCAGGCATGACGCTCTTTCCGTCCGCGAAGCTCCACCTTCAGGTGGGCGACCAGGTCTACTGCGTGGGTCCCGAGACGGCCGTCGCGCGCATGGAGGCCAAGCTTGGCAACCAAGTGAAGAAGCTCGACCATCCGAACATCATCACGATCTTCATCGGGCTTCTGCTCGGCGTCATCGTCGGCAGCGTGCCGTTTGCCGTGCCCGGCCTGCCCGTCCCGCTCAAGCTCGGCCTCGCGGGCGGTCCGCTCATCGTCGCCATCCTGCTCGGCCGCTTCGGTCCGACCATGCGGCTCGTCACCTTCACGACGCCGTCAGCCAACATGATGATGCGCGAGACCGGCATCTGTCTCTTCCTCGCCTCCGTGGGCCTTGCCGCAGGCGACGGCTTCGTCGCCGCCATGACCGACGGCAACGGGCCGCTCTACATGGCGCTCGGCGTCCTCATCACCATAATCCCGCTTCTCATCGTGGGCGTGATCGCAAGGCGCTTCCTGCACATCAACTACCACAGCATCGTGGGCCTGATGGCGGGCGCCACCACCGATCCCCCCGCCCTCGCCTACGCGGGCACGCTCTCCGAGCGCAACTCCTCGGCCGTCGCCTACTCGACCGTCTACCCGCTCGCCATGTTCCTGAGGATCCTGATGGGGCAGCTCATCCTCGTCATCCTCTGGCCGTTCCTCTGAAAGAGGCGAAGGTCACACTGAAAGCCAGTCGCAGACAAACCGAAGGCCGCCGCCGGAAGCGCTCCGACGGCGGCCTTTCAGGTGTACGATGAATGCCTGCGGCACGTCCGCACCCGACGTCTTCATCCCGAACCGACAGCAGCCCATGAGAATCACGCTCCGACAGCTCTCCGTCTTCCGAAGTCTTTACGAGACGCACCGCGTCTCGGCCTCCGCCGCACGCCTGCACCTGTCGCCATCGGCCTTGAGCCAGTCGCTCAAGGAGCTCGAGAGCGCTCTTGGAGCCCGCCTCTTCGTTCGCGAGAGCAAGGGCCTCACGCCCACGCCCGCTGCACTCACGCTCCTGCCCTACGCCACGCTTCTCGTCGACAAGGCCGGCGAGGTGGAGGCGCTCTTTGCAGAAGCTGGCGAAGGCCGTGCGGGCACGCTAGCCGTCGGCGCCAACAGGCGCTTCGGCATCTACGTGCTCTCGAGACGCCTGATGCACATGAAGCGCAGGATGCCCGCCATCGAGACAAGCCTCATGATCGAGGACAACGACGTCGTCGAGGACGCGGTCGCTGGCCACCTGATCGACGTCGGCTTCATCAGCGGACGCCCCACGAATCCCGACCTCGACGGCTTTCCGTGCTTCGAGGACCGCTTCGCCTTCGTGGTCGGCCTCGGCAGTCCGCTGATGTCCGCCTACGTCACCGCCCGCGAACTTTCCGACGCCACCTGGGTGCTCGAGCGCGAGCAGCGCACGCAGCGCGACGTCCTCGCGCACCTCGAGGCCAGAGGCATCCGCATCCGCCACTCCGTCACGATGGACACCATGGGCGCCGTTAAGCGCGCGGCGGGCACGGGACTCGGCGTCGCACTCCTTCCCTACCTTTCGGTGCGCGAGGAGATCCTCAGGGGAGACCTCGTCGAAATCATGAAGCCCGCCTCCACCGAGCTTGCGGACAGCCAAAAGATCTGGGCCGTCTGGCGCAGGGACGCCGAAGGCGCGCTTCGCAGCGCCTTTTTCCAGGCCTGCAGCATCGAACCGATCGCCTGACGGCAGGCCGGGAAGGACACGGACAAAAACGGCCGTCCGGAAGATCCGAAGCGGCCGTTTTCCTCGAGCTGAAATGCGATCCCCGAGCGTCAGGGTTCGTCAGTGCCCGTCGTGCTGGTGTGCCTTGCGCGTCAGCAGGTCGATCCAGCACATCACGAGAGCTGAGAGAACGAAGGTCAAATGGACGATCACGTACCAGAGCAGCTTGTCGTTCTCGATCGTGCTGATGTTCATGAAGATCCTCAGAAGGTGGATCGAGGAGATCGCCACGATGCTCGCCGCCACCTTGTTCTTGAGGCTGCCTGCGTCCATCTTGCCGAGCCAGCCGAGGCGCTCCGAATCCTTTTCGTCAAGGTCGAGCCTGGAGACGAAGTTCTCGTAGGAAGAGTACATGACCATCACGATCAGGCCGCCCACAAGGCCCATGTCGACCATCGAGAGAAGCGAGAGGATGAGATCGGACTCAGAGAGCTCGAAGACGTGCGGCAGCACGTGCCAGACCTCCTGAAAGAACTTGAGCGCAAGTGCCAGAAGCGCAAGCGAAAGGCCGAGAAAGAGCGGCGCAAGAATCCAGCGCGCGCTGTAAAAGAGTTTTTCGAAAAGCGATTCCATGGGTCGTCCCGTATGAACGAAGTCTGAAAAAAGCTATCGACATACATGAGCCGATAGCACGAGGTCCGCTGATTTTACAACATGCAGCCTTCTTCGTGCGTCCCTTCCGAATGACTGCATGCCGAAGAGGCAACGGAGGATGGCGTCTGTGCAGTCGTCCACTGCTCCCGGAGCAGGGACCTCTGAAGCACGCCTACGCCGGCAAGGATCTGC
>NZ_KQ968585.1:545-17544 GCF_001578585.1 Sutterella sp. KLE1602 | reverse complement strand
CAAGACGGGCGGAACCATTGGCGGCGTGAAGGTCCACGCCAAGTTCCAGATCGTGAGTGAGGACGGCTTCCTCTTCATCGAGGGCCAATGCGGATGCCATCATGCATGTCAAGTTTCGGCTATAGTGCGCTTGTCAGATATTTCGGCTGGGAGACACGATGGCCAGCAACGAATATGGGACGACCTGGTGGGGGCGTCGCTGGCTCAATGCACTTTCGGGCATCGACTACGAAAACCGCATTCCGCGCGGCAGGGATTATGCCGATGCCGGCAAGGTGCGCTCGCTTCGCATCGATGAAGGAAAGGGCGAGGTCAAGGCACGCGTCACGGGACACTACGATCCATTCTATGGCGTCAAGATCACGCTGCCGCCGATTGACAAGTCGGACGTGGCGCGTCTTGTTGACCGTCTCGCCGAATCTCCTCTCATCGTGGCGCGCCTCGCCGCGAGAGAACTGAGTCCCGAAATTGCCGACATTGCCGAGTCGCTCGGCATTCGCATTTCCCCGACGAGCTGGAAGGATCTGGAGATGTCGTGCACGTGTCCGGATTGGGCGGTGCCGTGCAAGCACATTGCAGCCGCCATCTACAAACTGAGCGAAGAAATTGATGCCAATCCCTTCCTGCTCTTTACGTTGCGTGGCATCGACCTGATTGCCGAAATGGAAAGCCGCGGCGTCGAGCTCGAAAAGGCGGTTGAGGCCGAGATGCCGTCCTGGGACGATCTGATCCGGGGACTCGACGAACGAAGCTTCGTCACTGACCTGCATCCGGATGGAGAATCGGATGCCGGCTGGCTCGAAGATCTGCGAAAGCAAACCTTCCGCACGTTCAAGGTTGACGGTGAGAAGATTCGCAACCTTTTTGCCGAGCATCCGGCGGGCTACATCCACGGCGACCTTCGTGCGCTTACGGGACGTATCGTGAGCGAAGCAGGGAATCTCGTTGCACATCAGATGCGTACCGTCATCGAACGCACGATTCCCGAGTATGACGAGGCTCGGCCGCTCATCGCGATCAATACTTGGGGGCAGCCTGTTGTGGACGAATCGCTCTTCTGGCGCGAACGGCGTGAGAGCGGCCGCTTCATGCACCAGGAGCTTCGCGGACCGAGTGCGTCGGATCCGGTCGGACGAGGCCTGCACAATATGTTTTCGGGCTTCATCACGCATCAGAAGCTTTCTGAAGCGCCGCGCGAGCTGGAGGCTCTCTACGATGTCTGGCTCATCGCCGGTCGTCTCGTCGAGGCGGGCGCGGTCGTGCCGCAGATCTACAGACCGATGGATGACATCTTCGCCGTGCGTTGCCGTCATGGACGATGAAGTGAAGGCGGTCACCGAAGCCGTCGGCGCAGCCTTCTCGCACGTCGGTCCGGAGTTCCTTCGCATTTCGAAGGCGCCTGTTGCGATGCATCCGCTGCTTCTTGGCGAAATCGTGCTCGAACTCTTCATCCAGAGCTACATCGTCGCCGCATGGCGCACCCATGTCGACGAAACGGGTGACGCCGTTCCCGAGCATCACGCGCTCTTCGGGTGCGAACCCGTCGACTGTGACGGTGATTTCGCCTTGAAGGCGGTCGGGATGCGCCTTGAAGGCTGGGTCGCGCCCGTCTTTCTCAAGACCGAGTCGCACCGCGTCAAGGGGATCGTCATCGTGCATGACTGGGTTGCGGCAGCGACAGCCGCAAAGCGCGAGGGCGGTGACGATGTTGGCGCGCGGGCAGGAGGCGCGGCTTTGGCCGCGATGTTCGGTGCGTGTGAGGCACAACCTGAACCTGTACCGCTCGAGTGCCCGACGTTCATTCCGTATGAGGGGGTGGACGAGGCAGAAGAGCCGCGCTACGACGAAGCGATTCCCGAAGACGTGGAGATGCCGGACTTTGACCCGCACCAGGCAGTCGCCATCGAAATGCGATTCTCGGTTGACAGCGGTGGTGCGCAGGAGAGCGTTGGACTCGCGGACATTCTCGATCTGCCGCAGCACAAGGGACTGCCTGAAGCTTATGTCACGGCTTTCAGGCTACTGTCCGGAGCTCACGGAGCTTCTCAAAAACCGCGCCTCGACGACGGTTGTGCCGCTCGATGAGCTGGCGGACCTCCTTTTCAAGGCAATCCCGACGCTCAATCTACTCGGCGTGCAGACCATTTTGCCGAGAACGCTCCGGAACCTCTTGCGCCCTCAGGCGACGCTCGATCTGGATATGAAGGAGAATGTCTTCGAAAGTCGAGATCTTTTCGACATCGTCGATGCGATGACGTTCGACTGGCGTCTGGCGGCGGGCAAGTACACGATGTCGGAAGAAGAGTTCGAGTGGCTCTCCGAGCAGGCAGGGCGCATCGTGCGCTTTCGCGATGCGTACATGTACGTCGACAAGCGGCTCCTGAGTTCCATTCGCCGCGAACTTCACGGTCAGCGCAAGCTCACGAAGGCCGAGCTCATCCGCGCTGCGCTCTCGGGCGGCATCCGCGCCAACGGCGTGCGTTTGAGTGCACGCCTGCAGGCGGCTTTCGACAGGCTTTTTGCCGAAAAGACGTTCGATGTGCCCGATACGATCCAGGCGACGTTGCGTCCCTATCAGGTGCGAGGCTATTCCTGGCTCATGCGCAATCTGCGCGCGGGCATGGGGGCCATCATCGCCGACGACATGGGCCTCGGCAAGACGCTTCAAGTCATCACGGTGCTCGAAAAGCTGCGCCTCGACGGCGAGTTGGATGTCAAGCAGGTGCTCGTCGTCGTGCCGACCACGCTGCTCGCAAACTGGAAGCGTGAGATCGCGAGGTTTGCACCGAACTTGACGGTATCGCTCTTCTACGGCCCCAAGCGTGATCTGGCGGAGGCGATGGGGGACGTTGTGCTCACGACCTACGGCAGCCTTCGCGGCTCGATGAAGGCGCTCGAGCACAAGCATTTCCGCCTTGTTGTCATCGACGAAGCGCAGGCGATCAAGAATTACAAGACGGCCGCTTTCAGGCATGTCCGCGAGCTCAAGACAGAAGGCTTCATCGCCATGTCGGGCACGCCCGTCGAGAACGGTCTGATGGAATTCTGGTCGATCATGGAGGCGTCGAACCCGGGCATTCTTGGTTCGAGCACATCCTTCAGGCAGGACTATGTGTATCCGATCGAAAACGACCACGATGCCGTCACCGCCGATCGGTTCAAGCTCATAACGGCCCCCTTCATGATGCGCCGCCTCAAGACCGACAAGTCCATCATCGACGATCTGCCCGAAAAGGTTTCCATCGATGAGTACTGCACGCTCACGAAGGAGCTGGTTGCGCTCTACAACGAGGTGGTCAAGCGTTCCATGCGTCTTGTGGAGGCCAGCAAGGACACCTTCATGCGCCATTCGCTGGTGCTGCAGATGATCATGCAGCTCAAGCAGATCTGCAATTCGCCTGCGCTCTTCGAACCTGCGGGCGGCTTCGAGGATCCGAGGCTTTCCGGCAAAATGTGCCGCCTCTTCGACATTCTTGAGGAAATGCAGGCCGCCGGCCGCAAGGTGCTCGTCTTCACGCAGTTTGCACAGATGGGCATGCTCCTTCAGGAATGGATTGCCAACGAAACGGGTCGTCGCCCGCAGTTCATCCACGGCGGCCTCAAGCCGAATGCGCGCCAGACAATGGTGGACCGATTCCAGAATCGACGCGATGAAAACGTCATGGTGCTGACGCTCAAGGCGGCGGGTTCGGGTCTCAACCTGACGGCTGCGTCCGTCGTCATTCACTACGACCTCTGGTGGAACGCCGCCGTCGAAACTCAGGCCACGGACCGCGCCTACCGCATCGGACAACAGTCGACCGTCAATGTCTACCGCTTCATTTCGGCCAATACCTTCGAGGAGAAGATCAACCAGATCATCGAAGAGAAGAAGCGCCTCACCGAAATGACGGTCGCAACCGGGGAAAGCTGGATCGGGGACCTCTCGAACGAGGAGCTCGCCCACGTCTTCAACATGGCCGTCGACGAAGAGGACGAAGAGCACTTTGCCTGACTGCTTTCCTCAAGGGAGGTGTAGGAAGAACTTTCACGACCAGATCTGGAGAATCGGACAGGGGGCAGTGCGACTCTCGGAGGGCATTTTCGGGTGTTGGTCCGAGACGGGCGCTTTCTAGGGCATGGGAAAACTGTATTGAAAACCTTTGTGGGACGGGCTAAGGTTGTGGGTACTCCAATCCCGAGCGCACCCCGTCCGACTCTATGACCGGACAAAAAGCGACACCACCATGAACGTTCTTGACGTCGTTTTCCAATACTTTGAGCACAGGATTCCACCCTCGAGTCCCAATCCCGAGGAAGACGTGTACAACATGCGGTACAGGAACCGCTATTTTTCGCTCTTCCCTGAGGACCTCAACAAGGACTACAACCCCTACGACTTCATCGAGGAGCCTGTAGAGCCTCGAAGCTTTCGAAAAATTCTGACGGGGTTGATCGGTTGGACGGTCATTATTCCGTTTATCCTGTTCCTTCTCTTGTATCAAAAAAACATCGAAACCCTGTCGTCTCTAGTCGTGGACCGACAGTCACTTTCGACGCTGGTCATCAAGACAAAGCTCGATTCAGCTGATGGGGAACTGCACAATCGGGCGATCAAGGCAATCAATGAGTATCTCACCACTTCTTATGTGGAGGGTGGGTTGACTCTCGCAGGTGCGAGCGAGATCTATCGGACAGTTCAGTCTGACCTGCTCGATGCGCACGTGCGGATCAAGGATTTCAATACGGGTAAAACCTACAGTTTCGGTCAGCCCCCTACGGATGAAAAGCCATATGTCACGCTTGTTCCCTTTGACGCTACAGGGCTTCAGAAGATCACCATGGAGATCTCCATGCCTGTCAATGTGGTGGCTGCCTCGCTGCAAGAGGCGATGAAGGAAAGTGGGGGAGAGGCTTTTCTTGTCGATGAGAGGGGGAAGGTGCTTTTCGCCACCGATCCGTCACTTGCCATTGAAAACTCGGATTTCGAGCAAATCAAGGCAGGGCTTGCTCATGCCGATCTGCACGTGATGGATGACAAGTTGGCCGACAACAAAAATGGCGTTTTCAGGACAGCTGTCAAACTCAACCAAACCGAGTATTACCTGATTTTTGACCAGTCAAAGGCTGCTAGGAATCTTGAGTTGCAGCACAACCTGATCGTTGGCAGTCTTTTCTTCCTGCTTGCCATCGGCTCTGTCTTTGTCTGTGAGCCGGCCGTTGAGTCGAAGCGTAGGCGAGCTCTCCGATGCCGTGGGTGATTTTCCGAGGACAGGGAAGGTTGAGGTGGCGATGTCTTCGGACGCACCAACAGAGCTTCAGGAGCTTGCGGAAAGATTTGAGAAGATGGGGCGGGAGATTGTAGAAACGCAGGAACGTCTTCGTTCGATGAACAAGCTCCTTGAACAGAAGGTGCGCTCCAAAACGGACGCTCTCACGACCCGAAATGCAGAACTGGCCGCCATTCAGAAACTTCTGGCACCGATTGACACGTCACTGGTACATCTGACTGATGAGACGGTTGCGCGCTTCAAGCAGCTTCTCAGGCTTTCTTCTCTGGTGTTTAGGACGTCCGCGAGCCTTCAGGAAGGGAACGAGGGGCCGGATCTTCCGTCAGGTGCGGCTTTTGTGCAGGTTCGTTACGGGAACAAAATCTACGGTTGGCTGGAGACCGATGCGGAGGAGTTGAAAAAACGGGAGGTGCGTGACAGCCTGGAACTTTTGGCAAATTCGCTTGCCGTTCAGCTCAATAATCATCATCTGCTCGTGTCAACGGTGCAGCAACACCAGCTTCTAGAGGAGCTGTTCTCGTCAATGAATGAAGGCGTGCTTCTCATGGATTCCAATGGGGTGCTGGTTCGTTTCAACGCCTATCTCGAGGAGCGCATGGCCAGAGATGGGATTGCTCTCAAGCCTGGATGTCTGGTAAGTGCTGCGTTGCGGCAGGCCTTTGAAATTCGTGAAAAACATCAGGACGGCTTCTCGCCTGCACCGATTGCCAAAAAGTTCGAGGATGGTCGCACTTATGAGCTGGTACCAGTCAAGGGTGCCAAGGATGATGAAGGGGGCCGGGTCTATCACGCAACGGCCTTCAGCGTCGTGTCTACCAATCCCGATGCGGGGGCGCCTGATATTGGGTTGTTGGTGAGGGATGTTTCTGCTGACGCGGAGGTTGAGCGCCTCAAGGATCAGCTCATATCGATCGTGGCTCATGAGCTCAAGACTCCCATCACAGCTCTTCGCCTTCAGGCCGAAACGCTGGCCACTCAGATCGGACTGGAGGATGAGGAGCGTGATCAGATCCTTGCGGACATGCAGGAGGAAAGCTTCAGACTGCGCAGGCTTGTCGATGACTGGCTCGATCTGACAAGATTCCGTGATGGACACATCTCGCTCATGCCCAAGATCATGCATATTGCAACACCGATCGACAAGGCGGCAAAGCTTGTCACGGCAAGATTTGAGCTCAAGGTGACGCGTACCATCGATCCTGAGGCTGAGTGTTTCAAATTCGATCCCGAACGTATCACTCAGGTCTTCATCAATCTTTTCAGCAATGCCGCTCGTTATTTCCGCGAAGGTGTTCCCCCAGTCGTTCACGTTGACGTGCGCAGGGATGGCGACAAGGTGCGGATTCGAGTGCAGGACAACGGGATCGGCATTCCGAAGGATAAGGCCACCTATGTCTTCGAGCGCTTCTATCAAGCCGACATGACCATCGCGCGACAGAGAGGCGGAACAGGTCTCGGGCTGGCGATCGTCAAGGGCATTGTCATGGCGCATCAGGGTACTATTTCACTCGACAGTGAGCTTGGATGCGGAACCTGTTTCACCATCGAGCTGCCGTACTAACCTAAAAAGGACAGAATTTGGAAAATGGATACCTCAGCCCCCTCACTCATTTTGATTGTCGATGATGAAACCAAGATTCGCCGCATCGTGGCCTCGAATCTGGAGCGTGCCGGCTATGACGTAATCTCTGCGGCGGATGGCATGCACGCGCTTGAAATTTTTGAGTTGCAATCTCCGAAGCCCGCTCTTGTGCTGATGGACGTGATGATGCCTGAAATGGACGGCTTCGAATGTGCTTGTCGAATTCGAGAGCTGGGTGAAACGCCGATCATCTTCATGACAGCTAAGACCGATTCGAACTCAAAGCTCAAGGGCTTCAATCTTGGGGCTGACGACTATGTCTGCAAGCCCTTCTCGATGGAGGAGCTTCTGGCGCGCATCAAGGCGGTTCTGAGACGTACGCAGGCGAAGAACACCCCGTCAGAATCCGAGTTCACGTGGCTCGTCAACGGGCCAATCCGGATCTGCATTGAAAAGCGTCAGTGCATTTTCAATGGTCGGGAAGTGCATCTCGGCGACATTGAGTTCAGGCTCTTGTCACTCTTCGTTAAGGATCCCGGCGTGCTCCATGAACACAATGAGCTTCTCAACAAAGTGTGGGGTGCCAATGCATTGGGTGAGGTTCAGTATCTGCGCGTGGCCTGTGCCCGCCTGAGAAGAAAGTTTGAGGATGCCGGTCTTGAGGGGGGAATCATTTCGGCGTATTCAGGTGTTGGGTACGTCATGAGGGATCTGAGGGATGAGGATCAGGAGGTCTGATAGGCACTGTAAAAAGAAGAGAAAGGCGGCAGAACTGCTCAGTTAAGCGTTCCTGCCGCCTTTTGCACATAAAAAACGGACGGCCGTTGCGCGCTTGTCAGCGGTCGGCCGTCTCAAAGGGGACTTCATCAGTTCCCCAGACTGCGAATCAGATGTCGAAGATTTCCTCAAGCTTGTCGCGGTTGGTTGCGTATTCAGGGTGTTCGGAAAGAACGACCATGAGCTTCAAACGGGCTTTGGCGGCGGAAATTTCTCCTGCAGCAGCGATGCCGACACGGCGGCTGTCAGTGACGGAGCCGGGATATCCGTAAACGTCAAGAACTCGGCCACCTGGGGTTCTAGTCGTCAGGATGACGGCAACTCCCTTCTTGACGGCCTCTTCCACGCCAGGAATCATCGGAGGCGGAAGGTTGCCGCGTCCGAAGCCTTCAAGGACGATGCCCTTGCAACCACGGGCAACGGCGAAGTCGATGTATTCGCGATCGGAGCCCGTCATGGCCTTGATGAGGTCCACTCGGGCGGTCAGGGCTTCAGGATGGAAGCGCTTGACGCCAAGCGTCTTGCGACGGAAGACGATCTTGTCGAGGTCAACGTAGCCGACAGGGCCCCACCAGGGCGACTGGAACGTGGCGGGATTGGCGGAATGAGTCTTCGTCACTTCGCCCGGAGCATGGAGCGTTTCATTGAGGCAGACAAGGACGCCCATACCGACAGCTTCTTCTGAGGCGGCAGTCTTGACGGAGCAGTATATGTTCCAGGGACCGTCAGGACTGGTGTCGCCTGCGCCGCGCATGGCGGCGGTCGTAACGATGGGCTTTTCGCTGATCTTCGTAATGTCGAGGAAGTAAGAGGTCTCCTCCAACGTGTCAGTGCCGTGAGTGACGACAACACCCGTCACGTCTTCGCGGGCAAGAAATTCCTCGCACTTGAGGTGGAGGCGCCACATGTCGTCGGGCGTCATGCCAGGAGAGGCGATGTTGGAAAACTGGCAGAACTCGAGCTGAGCAAGCTTGTCGATGCCAGGGACGGCGGCGGCAAGGTCTTCGCCCGAGCAGGCGGGGATGAGACCCTGACTCGCTTCATCGTACTTCATGGCAATGGTGCCGCCAGTAGCGACGACGATGACTTTCTTCTGTTGCATGGCAATTCTCCAGAGATTCAAAGGGTGAATTCAACGAGCGCTTGAGACTGTTCATGGTAGCGCTTCTGAATTCGGTCAATGACTTCACAAGCTTCGGGGAGGTGTTTGGAAAGATCTTCCGCAGCTGCAAGAACCATGTCGGCAAACCTGCCTGCATCGGCCTCGGACAGAACGGGAATGACATCCTCCTCGAGTTGGGTGTGTGGAATGAAGAGGCTCAGGCAGGCGCAGGTGCCGGGGATCATGCCTACGCCGCCCATGACCTGATGCACATCTTCGGACATGAAGGTGATGCCGCCGAGCTCCTGACTGCAGAATTCGTTGAGTTCCGCAGCAATACGAACCTTTTCAACGGCCGTTTTGGCGTCGCGCAAAGCTTTGCCGAGACGAATGACATTTTCGCCTTGAGAGTTGCCGAGCTTGCGCATTGCGTCAGCACTGCGGGCAAGAAGGTTGTCGAGATAGAGGTTGGGATAGTCGAGCTTGGCTGCGGCTGCAACGTAACTTTGTGCGACGACGACGTTGTCGTCATCAGGATATGCGCGAATAAGGAAGGTGGGGCGACTGATCAAGGATGAGGCTGGATCGGCGCAAACCTTGCCTTCGATGAGAAGCGTGGGCATGGTAGCGAGCCCGAGCTTGTCCATGAGAGCCTTTTTGGGGCCCAGATTGACGTTGCCCTCGACATCCTCATTTGGTCCAAGTCCTCCTTCACTGGCGTTGACGACCGCCAGAACTGAGGCCACGACGCCGTTGATGCGGATCTTGGTGCCCAGAATGCGACCGCAGTTGCCAGTCACGCCTTCGTCAGCGACGAGGACTTGATCAGGGAAGTTGACTTTGAAACTGTTGAGCGCGGCAAGAGCGATGGCAGTCTGTAGTGCGACGGGTACTTCCATGGCGCCCTGTCCGTAGATGCGGCCGAAGGCTGTTGAGGCAAGAGCCTGTGTGCAGATTGCCTGTCGGCCAACTACAAACTGGGCAAGACGGGCCTCGGCGGTCGTAATGCCGCGACGGGCCGCTGCGCTCCCCTTGCCGCCCGAAGCCGTTTCAACTTCAAAGCGGCCCTTTCGACCTGTATGAACGGTTACGCGGGTGATCGTCAAGTCCAGTCCTGTGGTGCGCTGCAGGAGCGCGAGAACGGCGGCAAGGCCGCCTGAGTCATCCTGGACGAAACCGCAATGGCTGTGGGCGTGGCCGCAACCCGCGTGACCGGAAATGCCGATCACGGCTGTCACATCAAGTGATCTGACCAGTTCAAGCGTCATTTGGCTGTTCCTCGATGGCGTTGATTAAACAACAAGAGCGGGAAGTTCGGGGAAGAACTTCCCGCCCTTTGTCTACATTAGAGGAGGTTGAGGCAGAAGGTGATCAGGAAAGCCACCAGGCAACCGAAGAGAATCGACGGACGCTGGAAGGCGTTTGCTCCTTTGAGGTCGCTGCCCGGGATGACCGGAATGACCGTGGCAAGAGCGGCAACTGGACCGCCCGTCAGGAAGTACTGGATAAGGGAGGCGCCCGAAGCGGCAGCAAAGGCGGCTGCAAACGGATCGGCGCCGGCCTGTAGGGTGACCTGAAGGAACGGGACCAGAACGGCGACGGATGCAGCGTAGGACTGCGTCATGAAGCCCGTAAGGAAGGCGACGCCGAAAAGGACGAGAACCGGAGAGATGCTCATGACCGGAGAAACGAGCGTGGACATCGTGTTGACCATGCCGATTTCGCGGATGACGGTGGACATGAACAGGAAGCCGATCGTGGCGACGAGCGGAGTGGCGATGAGGGACACGCCCTTCATCATGGCGGCTTCAGCTTCCTTCGGTTTGGAGTGCGCAAGGATCATCGTGGCCATGGCAGAGGCGAGGCCAACGAGGAAGATCGGCATGCCGGCGATGAAGCCGACGACGAGGACGATGAACGGGAAGAAGGCCTTCCAGGAAGTCGTCGAATATTCGCGGGATTCGATTTCCTTGAGAATGCGTTCTTTTTCGGCGGCGTCAATCTTGACGCCTCGGCGCTTCATGTCGATCGTGATGCGGATGGCGGACATCACGAAGATGGAACCTGCCGCGATGAGACCAAGGACATTGAAGAGGCCGTAGCCGATGCCTGCGGTCGCAAGAATGGCGACCTGAGTCGGGTGCGTGAAGCCGGCAAGGTTGCCGATGTGGCCTGCGTGGGCGATGATACCGGCGGACTGATTTGGCTTGACGCCAAGGCGGACGGCGGCCGGACCAGTAATGACAGCGGTGATCACGGGCTGCGTGAAGCCGGTGAGAGCGCCGATAACACCAGCAGCGACGCCGCCGGCAGCGCCGACACCAACGCCACCGCCAATCTTGTTGCCGACACGGACGATGTCGCGAATGATGACGTCAAGGAAACCCGTGGCCTGCATAATGCCGATGAAGAGCAGAATGCCGGTCATGTCGGCAATCACCGGGTTGAGACCCGAGACGATCATCTTGGTGACGGTCATGCCCTGACCACCCGCAAGCGGAAAACCGGCCACGATGGCAGAAATGGCCGCACCCGTAATGGCGGTCATGTAAATGGGCGTGCGGCCCGTAATCATCAATATGAGCGTTGCCAGCATTATGAGCTGGGCTATGGTCTGAAGAGTCATATGCGGTAACTCCTGATTGGTTGGATGTTTCAGTCATCCCTTGATTTCAAAGTGGTTCAGTTCAGGGGATGCATAGCAGTAGATGAGGCCGAAGCCGAACATCACACTCATAAGCCTAAAAAAGAAACATTGCGGCAAAATAAAACATCCGATCCTTCGTGCCGAAAAAAGTTGCCAAAAGATTGCAGGTGTAGAAATGCTGTGGCACATAGGGAAAAAGCGTTCACTTGACTATGGGGTTAACCCAGAGCAGAGCGAATAGTGGGAGACGTACGGAAGGGGAATTTAGGCATGGATTCCAGCCTCTACGATGGATGCAGATGCATTCTGGAGGAATAGACGGGATAATCCATCTCAAGGTCTAGAACGCGCCGGCCACGGCGCCGTTGGCGCTCCTCCTTCGGCATGGCCGTTGACATCCATCTTTTTGAACATGAAGTTTCGCACCTACATCATCGTTGCGCTTTCAGCAACGGCTTTCGTTCCCTTCGTCGCCTGGAGCGTGCTGCATCTGGGCGATATGGAAAGACGTATTGCAGAAGCCGATCTGGAGCAACATTCCGCCACGGTCGATGCGGCTGCTCTGGTTGAGGAGCGTCTCCAAGGCATCAATGCAGTTGTGGAGCTCGCTGATCGCACGCTCGCACATTCGGCCCTGAAGAAAGGAGGAGATCTCAATCTGCTTTTGCAGGACATCGTCGAATCTCATCCGTTCATCAAGAATCTGCACGTTGACCATCGAACTGCGGACGGCATAAGGGTCGAGGCCTTCTTTCCGTCCGTCTCGGTCGACGGGGAGCTGCGCCGTGGTCAGAACCATGACAACCGTTGGCATGCGGTTCTCATTCGCGCGCCCGAAGGGGCGGGGACTCTATATTCTCCCGTGCTTCTGAGCTCGGAAAGGATGCCTGAACCCCTGATGACCTTCGGTCGTCGCATGACGGGGCTTCCCGAGCACATATTGTCGGGGGCACTTGCGTGCTCACCTGTCTTTGAGGACATACGCCGGAACCTCGAATCTCGCGGGCTTGCCTTCGCACTTCTTGACGAAAGGAAACAGTACGTATGGCCGCTCGACAGGAGTCGGATTACGCGATGGGAGGCGTCCCTTGAGAGCGGAACAGTGGTGGATGCGGCTGCAGGTCCCGTATACATGACGAGCCAGAAGCTTCATGCGGGGCTTCCGCAATGGACGGTCGTGGTTACTCGCCCCGAGAAGAGCAGGATGATGGTCCGTACGAACCTCGAGGTGAGGATGGCTTTTCTGGCGCTTGGCGTACTGCTCCTGACGTCGGCGGCAGGCTGGCTTGCATGTTGGCCGCTTTCAAACGCTCTTCGGAAGCTCAGGGGAGACATTGATGAGGACTACGGGGACGACAGGAACACGATTGAGCAGGGACCTGAGGAACTTCGCGAAGTGCAGGCCGCATATCGCGAGCTGCGCAAGAGACTGCATGCAAGGCAGGTTTCTCTGGAGGAGAAGAATGTCCATCTGGCGAGCACGGTTGTAAGGCGTGAATCGGAGCTCGATGCTCAGGAGCGTCTCTTCAGGGAGGTTTTCGAGGACATGAAGGACGGGATCGTTCTTCTCGACCCTCAGTGGCGGCCGCAACTTGAAAACACCTCCGCGGCCTCGATGATGCCCGGGTCTTTCAAGCATGAGATGCTGGCTTTCTGTCGCAGACAGTTTGAGGCGGGGGAACAGGATGTCGCCGTCTACGAGGCGGAGCTTGACGGCGCAATGAAGGCGTGGGAATGCCGGACCTTTCCCTTCAGGGCGGGGCGTGCGCCTTTTGCCGAGGGTTTCTGCGTCATCTGTCGGGACGTCACGGAGCGTCAGGAGGTGGAGCGCATGAAGAATGATCTCATCAGCATTGTCGCTCATGAACTCAAGACGCCTGTGACGGCCTGCAGGCTTCAGATCGATCTCATGAGAAAGGCCTCGGGGGACACCGAGGAACTCAAGGCGCTCGACTCCGACCTTGATCATCTCAATCACATCGTGAGCGACTGGCTGTCGGCGGCAAAGATTGAGGGCGGAAGCTTTTCCGTTCATCCGAAGGCAACTCAGATCGGACCGCTCATCCGGCGTGCCGTAAGACTTGTCAGAAGCCGACATGAGTTCGACTTTAAAATGAGGGTGGCCGAGGAGGCGGAGTGCCTCAACGTGGATCCCGGCGCCTTCGTGGAGCTTGTGGTCAATCTTGTCACCAACGCCTGTCGATATGTCAGGCCTGGCGAAAGGCCCAACATTTCGTTCGAAGTCGAGGTGGTCCAGCCGTGGGCTGTTATTCGCGTCAAGGATCATGGCATTGGGTTTGATCCGTCGCTTTCCGAGCGTATCTTCGACCGCTTCTATCAGGTGGTGAGCGGACGAAAGCGTCGTACGGGCGGTACGGGCCTCGGACTTGTCATCTGTCGCGCGATCTGCGAAGCTCACGGTGGCTCAATCAAGGCTTCCTGCGCCGATGGCGAAACGTGTTTTACCATTCATCTGCCGCTCCCCAGGAGCATTGAATCATGACCGACAAACCGCTTATTCTTGTTGCCGACGACGAAACCCGCATCCGAAGGCTTGTAGTTGAATCGCTCGAAAACGCCGGCTTTGACGTATGTCAGGCGCAGGACGGACGACAGGCTGTCGATGTCTTCAGGCTTTCTCCTGTGGAACCTGATCTGGTGATTCTCGACCTCATGATGCCTGAAATGGACGGCGAGGAGGCGCTCAAGGCCATTCGGAAGACGAGTGCAGTGCCGGTCCTTATTCTGACGGCCAGAGATTTTCTCTGTGACAAGAGCAAGTGCTTCAATGCGGGAGCAGATGACTATCTCGTCAAGCCGTTTTCCATTCAGGAGCTCGAACTGCGTGTGAGGGCCTTGCTGCGAAGGACGGCGAGGCAGTTCATGGTGCCCCGAGGGCGAACGGTCGTCAACGGTCCTCTGACGCTCAGGTCCGAGGAACATGACGTCCTCTGGCGAGGAACGAGTGTTCCCGTGACGGATCGCGAGTTCAGGCTGCTTGAGAGTCTCGCGTCCCGACCAGGAGCAGTCGTACGCTATGACGAACTGCTGCGCATCGGCTGGGGGCTTGATTCGGATGCCGACATCTCCCATCTTCGAGTGGCCGTGGCCCGAATCCGAAAGAAGCTCGAGAGCATTTCAGTCAATCCCGCCATCATCTCCTCCTTCACCAATGTGGGCTACATGATGGGAGACCTGACCAGTTACGACGAAGATTACGGCGACTGAAAGAGGGGCTGCAATCTTTTTGAAATAATCCTGAGTGGTCGGCAATCATCGGGCAATCTTCGGGACCTACCATGTGAGTCAACTCAGACCACACATGGAGAGTCCGATCATGCAGACCTCAAGACGCAAACTCCTCCTCACGGGCGCGGCCGCCGGTGCGGGACTCACGACATCCGCCTTTGCAAAGGCGGTGCCCCCCAAGTTTGACGAAGTCTACGACGTTGTTGTCGTTGGCTCGGGCATCGCAGGCACGATGGCGGCTCTGGTTGCCGCGAAGAACGGCGCCCAAACCCTTCTCATTGAAAAGCTCAATCGCCTGGGCGGCACGTCCCGCTACAGCGGTCTGGACTTCGCCTGCGTCGGCAGCGACATGCAGAAGGCGGCAGGCATCACCGATACGCCCGAGGCCATGGTGGCCGACATGGCGAAGGTTGCCGCCAATCTCAGCGATCGTGAACGTGCACTCAACATTGCTCGTGAAACGGCCCGCGCTCAGAAGCTCATGCTTGAGCACGGTGTCAAGTGGACGAAGATCCTCAAGCTCGGCGGTCACTCCGAAAAGCGCTGTCTCATTGCCGAAGGCGGCGGCTCCGGCATCCTGCGCAGCCTCTGGGCTTCCTACGAGCGCTATCCGAATCTGAAGGTGAGTCCTGCCACGAAGCTTGACGAGCTCATTCTGGATGAAAAGGGCGGCGTGATCGGCGTCGAGGTGCGCAAGGACTATCTCTTTGACGCTTCGCTTGCCTCCGACGACCGTGAAAACCATTCGGGCACGAAGGTCCGCATCGGTGCCCGTCAGGCCGTCATCATGGCTACTGGTGGCTATGCCCGTGACAAGGAGTTCATGAAGCACGAGGTACCCTTCCTTGAACATACGCTCAACAGTGCCTCGGAAGGTGCCACCTCAGGTGCGCTCAAGTCCATGATCCGAGCGGGTGCTCGACCCGTTCAGCTCTCGCTCTATCGCTTCAGCTTTGCACTTCCCACTGAGGACCTCATTTGGGGCGTTGCGATCGATGCCGCTACGGGCGCTCGCTATGCCAGCGAGGCTCTTGGCCGCAATCCGATTTCGACGGCTTCTCTCTCCGCCATGGCCAAGGGGGGTGCCAAGCCCTACATCATCTGGGATGAAAAGGGCCTGACAAAGTTCCACAACATGGCTCGAGTTGCACGAAGCATGAACGGTCTGAACGGTCGCAACGGCACGATGTACAAGTTCGCGACGCTCGACGAGGTTGCGGCTTTCTACAACACCGATGCCGCCAAGCTCAAGGCCACGATCACCGAATACAACCGCATGATCGCTGCAGGCAAGGATGAAAAGTTCATGAAGCCTCTTGAGCGTTCAGGACGAAAGGTTGAACCGCTTTCCGAAACGGGTCCGTTCTATACCGCCCTGATGATTCCTCGCTGGGACTACTGCCCGGGCGGCATCGCGACCGACACGACGGCTCGTGCCCTGAGGCTGGATGACAGCGAGCCCGTTCCGGGTCTTTTCGTGGTGGGAGAGGCCGCTGGTGGCATTCACGGTGCTGAACGACTTACGGCCTGCTCGATGCCTGACTGCTGCGTTACCGGCATGATTGCCGGCGAAACGGCTGCCAAACTGCAAAAGCGAACCATTTAAGGGAGACAGCAATCATGAACATCTTCAAATCCGCCGCTATCGTGCTGGCGTTGGCTGCCTCTCTTGCCGTCAATGCTCAGCCTACGACCATCAAGCACAAGGGGCTCGAGTGCACGACCTGCCATGTCGACGGCAAGCTTACGCCGCCCGACGCCAAGACTTGCCTTGCGTGCCACCGCGAAGAGTCCATCGTCAAGGCTGGCGAGCGCTTCAACTTCGAGTCCTATTTCAAGGACCCGCGCGACGGATCGGAAATCCGCAAGGAAGTCGCCATCAACCCGCATGACAACTTCCACTACGGCCGTACCGATCAGTGCGTCAACTGCCATCGCGAACATCGTCCGAGCACCGTCACCTGCGAAAAGTGCCACGACATCGAACCTTGGAAGATGAAGGCGCCGCGTTAAGCGTGTTGAGCACCTATAGTGCGACATGAAAACCGCCCGCGTTATGAACAGCGCGGGCGGTTGTTGTTTTATCGACGGCCAGTGTGTCGGGGAGGGCAACTCTTGTCTTTTCCCCTGACCTGTCGGGTCAGGTCAATGCCGCCGATTTTGAGGTCGGGGCGATTAATGGGCGCCAACTGTCCATCAGCTTGAGATTGTGATTGAGCGCCTTGCCTCTGGGCTTCTGGAACGCCAGCTTCTTGGAAAAGACCTCGATGGGCGGCTTGCGCTGCAGGCAGTACGGATGCTGCCATAGGGCATGTCCGCATTGATGGGGTTCGCGCTCCGAACTAGACTTCCTCTGTCTCTTATAATCATCC
>NZ_KQ968585.1:0-445 GCF_001578585.1 Sutterella sp. KLE1602 | reverse complement strand
GATCCCGCAACGCTTCCCGTCAAAAACCTCAAGGCCGACGTGATCGTCGTCGGTGCGGGTGGTACGGGTCTGGCCGCTGCTGTGGCCGCGCGCCTTGCCGGCGCCGAGGTGCTCGTCATTGAAAAGCTCCCGATGGTGGGCGGCAGCTCTGCTTTTGCGGGTGGGGCCATTGCTGCTGGAGATTCCAATGCTCAGAAGCGAGTTGGAAGCCAGGGGACCTCGACCGAGGAGTTTGTCAAGATCTGGCTCAATGACCAGAAGCGCTCCTCCGCGGGCGGCGATCCCTCCTATCCTGATGAGCGTCTTGTGCGCGCCATGGCCAGAGAGTTTACGGTGACTGCCAACTGGCTCGAAGACAAGATCGGCCACAAGTATGCGCCCCCGCGTCCATTTGGCTACGGTGGGCCCGATTTTGCGCATGCGCCTGCTGAATCCCCCGTACCCG
>NZ_KQ968584.1:0-1721 GCF_001578585.1 Sutterella sp. KLE1602 | reverse complement strand
CATCAACACGCACGGCATCTTCGCCAACGTCCGCCTCAACTTCTAAGCCTTCGGGTTTTGAAGCAGGTGACATCACCTGCGGATGACTGAAAACGGCCTGCAGTTCTTCGGAGCTGCAGGCCGCTGTTTTATTCTGATCAGTCGCTGCGAGGCCCGGCCCTATTGCTTGACGTAGGGGCCTTCACCGTGTCCTGACCTCAATGCCCATCTCAACATAGAGAGTCCAACCGTTCCGCTGAGCGAGAACGACGTTCTAAAAAGGGGAGCAACAGTCAGGTCGACACGATCAGCCATGGAGAGATGTCTGCTAGAGACGGCTTTTGTCCTGCGAAGCCGCCACCAGACTTCAAACTCCCGTCTTGTTGTCGGGGATATGGAGGGCACCCGAGACGACGGCGAAAGAAGGCGGCCTGCGGGATTTTCCGTGCGACAGATGTTGACGCACGAGGTCCTCATAATGAACTCATCAGGAATCGGGAAGAAAGAGAGGGAGTGTCTCGGAAGATAATGTCTGACGAGGATGGAATCAATCGGCGGCAGCTTTCCTCAAGTCAGCCACTGTCCACTGCTTCAGGGAGTAGAGTTTCATCAAGGAGTTCGTGAATGCAGGATTTCAACAAGGAATGTGCGGCCTCGTCCGACAAGGGCAGTGAACCTGTCGTCCTTTGTTCGAAGATGGTGAGGATTGCCGCTGCGTTCCTCAAGGAGACGGATTCGGAAGGCTATGAGATGCTCTGCGAAGGCCTTGCAAAGGCCAATCCCGACTCGATCGCCTTCATCAACGAGCACCTCCTCAAGGGGAGAACTGATGACGCAGAGCAGGCTGATTGGGACCTTCCGTCCCTCATCATCGGGCATAGGCTGGCGGTCGCATCCGGACGCTGTGCGATCATCGAGCCCGGGGCCGAGGAGAGTCCGCGGGGATGGCGCATCAGAGTGAAGAAGGGGGACAGAGAAAAAGTCACGAAGGTCTGGGACCGGTTCTCTGCCAGCGACATGAGGCATGACATCAAGCTGCCGAGCGTTGCACGTCTGAGCGAAAAGGAGCGGGCGCTGCTCGGATCTTCAGCCGAGCCCGCAACGGTGCGCCTGGAACTCGAGCCGAAGCCCCATCTGGTCCTGAACGTGGTGGGCGCTTTGGCGGAAGATTTGGGTTTGACCCATTGGTCTCCGTCTATGGGAATCATCAGCATCGTGAACGGGACCGTAAAGACCGTGTGGGTCGATACGGAAATTGAAGAGATTGACGGCGAACTTCATTACGAGCTCAGCATTGAGGCACTCATGAAGATCATGGCGATCGACGATGCCTGGCTCACGACGTCCGTAGTGCCGGGAGCGTGGTATTCCCGGGTCCCGTCTGTCGACGGCACCAGAGTTCCCGTGGCCTGGAGCATGATGGCGCACAACACCGTTGAGGTGCCGATGCCGGCCACGGTCTACGCGGCCCTCAACAGAAGAATTCCGTGGTTCGGCGTTGACGACGCGGAGAGGTGGATCATCCGGATGTTGCGCGAGGGCCAAAGTGTGCCATGCTGACGGCAGGGGCGGTGGAAGTAGGGCGACAACATCCAGCCCTGCCGGGCGATTACGGCTGGCGCCATCCATCAGCTGCTGCGCGCCAGGGCAGACGAATCTCGGGTTTCGTCCTTCACGCCGCATGATCTTCGCCGAACCTTTGCGACGAGGCTCCTTGAGTCCGGCGCCGACATCAACACCGT
>NZ_KQ968583.1:0-21362 GCF_001578585.1 Sutterella sp. KLE1602 | reverse complement strand
GATTTGTTACAAATCGGACGGGGAGCAGTCACGGCAGACGAGATGGCCGGCATCCTCGTACACGTACTCGGAGCTGCACTTCGGGCAAGGCGGAAGAGAGGTCATGGCGGTGTCCTTGAACTGTTGTTTCTGTTGGGTTTCTGAGTTGCGGGCGCCTGCACGCGGAGCGCAGGCGCGAAAGGAGCGCATTCTAACATGATGCGCATCGAGTTCCGCCGAAAACGGGCGGGTATTTGCAAGACTCAGCCCTGCGCGGCGACATCGGCCGCCATGCGCGCGAGGAGCGCCTCGTCGGGCGTGAAGCCCGCAGGATCGCCTGGACAGAATTCGAAGACGTACTTGCCGAACACGCGGGCCTGACGGCCTTCGGCGGTTTTGTCAAAGAGCGCGAGGAGCAGGTCGGCGTTTCCTGCGGACGGTCCTCCGCAGGTGACCGCAAGGCCCATCGGCTTGTCCTTGAGCGCCGAGACGACGTGCGGATGCTCGCCGCCCACCCACTTCATCAGGGCCGACATGCGGTCGTCGAGGCACTTCATCTGGGCCGTGAAGCAATGCCCGTAGAGCGGCGTCGCCATGAGCACGACGTCGGCCGCCACGATCTTCGCGAGCACCGCATTGGCGTCGTCGCCCGTCTGATGACAGACGAAGTGCTCCACATCCTGCTGGCAGCGCAGGCAGCCGATGCAACCCCTGATGCCGAGTTCGCCGAGCCTGAGCGTCTCGACATCATGGCCGCCGAGCCTGGCGGCGAGGGCCTCAAGCACGCGGGCGGTGTTGCCTTCGCGCGGACTGCCGTTGATGAGAAGGATCTTCATCCGTGTTGTCTCCTGTTGTTGCCCGAGGGGCGGGCTTTGGGTTCCGAGAGGTCCTCATGATAGCGCGACACGGCAAGGCGCACGCAAAATGCGAGAAAAGGCCGTGCTGATGAGGCACGGCCCTTTCGATTTTCTTTGATCCCGTTCGATCGCGTCTTGCGGACGCTTCTACCAGCTGCCGCCGAAGAAGCCGCCGAAGATCTGCGCGGCCCTGTCGAGGTCGAGCCTGTCGGGGTGGGTTTCGCTCAGTCTGCGGCCGGCCTCGCGCTCGGGACTCACGGTGCCGCCGAGCATGTCGGTCATGCGCTGGAAGACCTCGGGGTCGATGCGGCCGCGGCAGAGGAAGGTCTCCGCAAGCGTATTGCCCTCGCCCATCGCGACGAGCTTCTCGCTCGTCTTCTGCATCCAGGCCTTCGACTTCTCGCCCTCGGGGTCGCCGCCCATGGTGGCGAAGCAGCCGATCGTCTTGTTCCTGAGGCGGGGCGCGATCCTGAGGATCTCCTCGGGCGCATCGCCCCTGTCGCACCAGAAGCCGAGCAGGACGGGATTGTAGGGCGTGAGGTCGTCGGGAACCTCGGAGGGGCGCATCATGACGGCGCCGGGCAGCGCGTCGCAGACGGCATGTCCCACGGCCAGCGTGTTGCCGGTGCGGGAGCTGATGATGATCAGGGGCTTCTCGGTCATGTCGGGATTCGTTCAGGAAGCTGGAAAAAGAAAGTATAGGACGCCGCGCCCGTTTCGCGCAGGCGGCGAAGCCTACGACGCCTTCTCCTCGACGCCGATGCCGAGCGCCTTGCGCCATGCGCAGGTCGCCTTGCACTGCTTGTCGGCCTTGTCGAGCATCTTCTCGTGCTCGGCGAGCTCCTCGGGCGAGGGCTCGGGCATGGTCAGGCGGGCGATGATCTCGGGCGGAATCTCGACCGCGTCGCCCCAGTTGTCGAGGTCGATCTCGCCCTGGCCTCGGGTCATCGTCAGATACACTTCGGCAAGAAGCTGGCTGTCGAGCAGTGCGCCGTGGAACACGCGGGCGGAGTTGTCGATCTTGTGCATCAGGCACAGGCCGTCAAGGCTCACGCGGCGGCCGGGATACATCTCGCGGGCGATCTCAAGCGTGTCCGTGATCTGCGCGACGTAGTCCTCGAGCCTGCCCCTGCCGAGACGCTCAAGCTCCATGTTGATGAAGCCCACGTCGAACTTCGCGTTGTGAATAAGCAGCTCCGTGTCGGAGACGAAGTCGAGGAACTCGTCCACGATGTCCGCAAAGACGGGACAGTCCTTCACCTTCTCGTTCGTGATGCCGTGAATGGCCGTCGTCTCCTCGGGAATGTCACGCTCTGGATTGATGTAGATCTGCAGATAGTCGTCGGGATCAAGCGAGATCTCGCGGCCGTTGAGCCTCACGCAGCCGATCTCGAGAATGCGGTCGCCCTTGTCGGGATCAAGACCCGTCGTTTCCGTATCGAGCGTGATCTGCGGTTTGTTGAAGCTCGAGTAGCGCTTCTCATGCGGCTTGGGTGGCACGAGGATCTTCTTGCGGGGACGAGCCTGTTTCGGGGCGTCCTTCGAGAGGTTGATCCTCTCGTCTTCATACTCGGTGGTGGAGGCCATCTGCGTGTCTCTCATGTGTCTGTTCAGGTGACCTAACTATATCGCACATTGATCCCGACGACGTCCCTGCACGACCGCAGCCGTGCGGCCGCCTCGACGCCGCAGACGGCATCATCCTGTCTGAGCCCCGGCCTCACCGTCCTCTGAAACACGCCGGCGAAATCGACATGCTCGTCTCGCGCGTCGCGTAGAATTCCTGCAGCACAATCAATCGTTTCGGGCCGCGTCCGCGCCTCGTCCTGAACGGGATTTCGCCTTCACCTCCCTCATGAAAGCCTTTTGCCTCCTTTCTGCAGCACTCCTCGTTCCGCTCGGCGCGGCCCTTGCAGCGCCGTCCGCCACGATCGAGCCCGACGCCCCGCTCCGCAGCGAGGCCCGCACCGTCGTGCGCATCGGCCTGCTTGACTTCGAGTCGGAGGCATCCTACCTGAGCAGGCGCGAAAACATTCAGGAAACGATCGTCCGCCATCTGCAGGAAAATTCGCCCGGTCTCCGGATCGTTCCGCGCTTCTACACGACCGAAGCGCTCTCCGAAGCGGCGAGAAAAGGCGAGGTCGAGTTCTTTCTCGGCAGCTCCGGCTTCTTCGTGCAGATGCGTCCGATGGGCGCGCGCGACATCGGCACCATCACGTCCAGGGCCTTTCCCGATCCGAATCGCTGCGTTGCGGGCGTGATCGTCGTCAGGAGCGGGCGACCCGACATCACGGACCTCGCGAGCCTCGAAGGCATGACGGCCGTCACGACGAGCCGCGCGAACTTCATGACGTACATGCTCAACATGGGCGAGATCGCCGCCGCGGGCTTCAGGCCCGACAAATTCTTCAGCGCCGTCACCGAAACCGACAACCGTCCCGTCGAGGTCCTGCGCGCGGTCGTCGAGGGACGCGCCGACGCAGGCCTTCTTCGCGCCTGCATGCCCGAGGCCATCACGGAGCGCCATCCCGAGTTCGCGGGCCGCTGGACCGTCGTCAACGACAAGCCCGGCCTTCGCGCCGAGGCGCTCGGCTGCCGCTACTCGACCGACATGTATCCGGGATGGACGATCGCGAGCGTGCCGCACACGCCGCCCGTCATCACGAAGCATGTCGCAATGCTCCTTCTCAACCTCAAGCCCGACATGACGCCGGGCGGCTTCACCGTCTCGATCGCGACTGAGTTCGACCGCGTCAACGACCTCTTCCGCTCGCTCAAGACCGGTCCCTTCGCCTATCTCAACCATTGGACGCTCGAACGCATCTGGGACGAGGCCAGAGGCGGCGTCCTCCTGCTCCTCGGGTTTCTCGCCGCCTGGATCCTGCACTTCGCAAGACTCGAGAAGCTCGTCAGGCGCCGCACCGCCGACCTCAGCGCCGCGCTCGAGCGCGAAAAGGCCGCCCGCGAACAGGTGCGCGAGACGGGCGCGAGGCTCGACAGCCTGCAGCGCGCGGGCATTGTCGGGCAGCTGAGCTCGATGTTCGCGCACGAACTCTGCCAGCCGCTCTCGGCCGTTCGCTGCTACCTGCGCGGCATGCGCACGCTCATGCGCCGCGGCGCACCCGACCCGGTGCTCGCCGAACGCTGCCTCTCGGGCATGTCGGCCGAGCTCGACAAGGCGGGCGCGATCATCGACCGCGTGAGAAGCTACGCCAGAGAGGGCGCCAGGCGCGACCTCCCCGTCGACCTGCCCGCACTCCTCTCCGAGTGCCTCGCCGACATGACGAAGTCCGACCGCCTCAAGGTGCCCGTCGCCACGGACATCCGCCCCGGCCTCATCGTCTCGGGCGACGCCGTGGAGCTTCGGGTCCTCGTCATCAATCTCGTAAAGAACGCCCAGGAGGCGGTACTCTCGGCGCCCGAGCCCGCGCAAGCCTCCGGAGGCCGTCCCTACGGCCTCTTCATCACGCTCGACGCGGCAGATGAAGGCACCGCCGTGCGCCTCACCGTCGCCAACACGGGCGCGCTTCTCACGCCCGAAGCGCTCGCCGAGATCGGACGTCCGCTCGCAAGCTCGAAGTCCTCGGGCCTCGGACTCGGACTCATGATCTGCAAGTCGATCGCCGAGGCCCACCTCGCCACGCTCGCCTTCTCGGCCCGCACCGCAAGGGACGGCGGCGGACTCGCGGTCACGCTGACGATGCCCGCCCGAAGCGAAGCGCCTCTGCATGAAAACTACGGAAATCTGCCATGACCGAATCCGAATTCGATCCCGCCGAGCGCGACTCGGCACTCATCCGCCTCGTCGACGACGAGCCCGACGTGCGCGCCGCACTATCCCTGATGCTCGAGATCGAAGGCTGGCGATGCGTGAGCTACGCGAGCGCGCGGGAGTTCCTTGTCGAGAATATGGACTCTCCCGGCTGCCTCGTCCTCGACGTGCGCATGCCGGGCATGAGCGGCCTCGAACTTCAGCAGGCGATGGAGGAGCGCGGGATTGAGCTGCCCGTCATCTTCCTCACGGGCCACGGCGACCTCGACACCGCGATCCAGAGCCTCAAGCGCGGCGCGGTCGACTTTCTGCTCAAGCCCGTCGACGACGAGAAGCTCCTCGCCGCCATCGCCTCGGCCGTGCACAAGGACCGCCTGCGCCGCGAAGGCCTCTCGGCCGAGCTCCTCAAGGCGGGCGCCAAGGCCCTGAGCGACCGGGAAAGACATCTGCTCGAACTCATCTCGCTCGGCCGCAGCGACGCGCGCATCGCCTCCGAGCTCGGCATCTCCGAGCGCACCGTGCAGGGCCACCGCGCCAAAATCTACCGGAAGTTCGGAATTCATTCGGGCAAGGTCCTCGAGGCCATGCTGCCCGACATCATGCGCCTCATCGGCAGATGAGGCCGGCCCCGCCGTTCTTCGCCGCCGCCCGCCGCTCTCTTCTTCACGCACGGGACGAAATCGCCTCCCGTTGACCTTTTCCAAGTTACGCGCGTAATCCGTCGGCCGACAATGCAGTCATGACAAACCGAGCGCAGCCCGCGGGCTTCGGGGTCCCCAGAAGGGGCCCCGTCGAACAAGACCACCCGCTGCTTCGCTCCAGAAGGAGAAACATCATGACCGCGAATCTCACCCGCCGCCGCATGCTCGCCGCCGCAGGCATCGGCACCGCCGCAGCCGCCTTCACGGGCGCCGCATCCGCACAGTGCCGCAACGACGTCAAATGGGACGAAACCCACGAAATCGTCGTCGTGGGCGCGGGCGGCGCCGGCATGGCCGCCGCCGTCAAGGCCGCCCAGACGGGCGCCAAGGACATCCTCGTCCTCGAGAAGCTCGCCTTCACGGGCGGCAACACGCTCATTGCCCAGGGCTTCATCAACGCCGCCGACCCCGTGCGCCAGCCGCGTCAGGGCATCAAGGACTCGCCCGAAAACCACATGAAGCAGACGCTCGCCGCAGGCGACTTCCGCGGCGATCCCGAACGCGTCAAGGTCCTCTGCGACAACGCCTACGGCGCCATCACCTGGCTCGAGTCCCTCGGCATGAAGTTCAAGGACAACGTCATCCAGATCTTCGGCGCGCTCTATCCGCGCTCGCACATCCCCGCTCTTCCGAAGGGGCAGGGCTACGGCACCGTCCTCACGAAGGCCGCCAAGGAACTCGGCGTTCAGGTCCGCACGGGCCTCGGCGTGACCGAAATCATCCGCGAAGAGCAGTTTGCGGGCCGCGTGATCGGCGTCAAGGTCCAGCCCGCCAAGGGCCCCGCCCGCTTCATCCGCGCCACGAAGGCGGTCGTTCTCGCCGCCGGCGGCTTCTCCGGCAACCGCTACCTGCGCGAGCTGCATGACCCGCGCGTCAAGGGGCTCGGCACCGACAACCTCCCCGGCTCCACGGGCGAAGTCGCCATGGCCGCCGTGCGCGTCGGCGCCTACCTCGTCGGCATGGACTTCATCCAGTCGACTCCGGGTGCTCCCGCCGGCAAGAAGATGAAGCTTCTCCTCAACTTCAACGTCAACGGCTCCATCTACGTCGACAAGCGCGGCAACCGCATCGTCAACGAAGGCGAACGCCGCGACGTGATCCGCGACGCCGTGCTCGGCACGCCGGAACGCTACGGCTACACGGTCTGCGACAACACGAACTTCATGAGCTACGACGCGATCAACCGCAAGGCCATCATGGAAGGCATCAAGATCAACGAGGCCTGGACGGCCCCGACAATCCGCGAACTCGCCGAAAAGATGGGCGTCGATCCCGACGGCCTCGAGAAGACGATCAAGCGCTACAACGAGGTCTTCGTCAAGAACGGCCGCGACGACGACTTCCACAAGCAGCCCGTCAACCTCACCAAGCGCATCGAGGACGGTCCCTTCTGGGCCTGCTACACCGGCATGACGGTCCATCACACGATGGGCGGCATCAACACCAACGTCAAGGCTCAGGCCCTTGACTGGGAAGGCAAGGTCATTCCGGGCCTCTACGCCGCAGGCGAAATCACGGGCGGCATCCACGGCACGAACCGCGTCGGCGGCAACGCCGTTCTCGACTGCTTCGTCTTCGGCCAGATCGCCGGCGAAAACGCCGCGAAGGAAGTCGCCTGACGAGACCTCCAGGTCTCACGACTGAGAAGTGCCGGGCGCCGTCCTCTCTCCTCACGGCGCCCGGCATCGACCTCACGCATGCGGACTTCTCCGCCGCATGCATGCACGCAGGCCCGGCCGAACCCACGCTCCTCCAACGGCCCGGCAGGCAGACGTACGGAAAGGGGTCGGTTCTTCACGGAACCGGCCCTTCATTTCCATCTGCAGCTCTTTCCTCACCGACCCGAATCCTGCTCGTGCACGAGCGAGGTGATCACGCCCCTCAGCCACTGCATGGCGGGATCCCGATGTCCGCGCTCGTGCCAGACGAGCTTCGGAACCCATTTCTTCGAACACTCCTCGGGAAGCGGCAGAATCCTGAATTCATCCGTGCCCGCGACTTCACGCGCAAGCGTCTCGGAACAGGTCAAGCAGAGGTCGGAACGCCTCACCATCTGCACGGCGCTGAAGAAGTACGGCGTTCTCACCGCACGCGGCCTTGCGATCCAGGCCTCGGAAACCGACGCGTCCATTGCCCTAAGCACCCATTCGGGGCCCGGTCGGACTTCCACGTATCTGTGCGCAAGACACTCTTCGAGCGTGAGTGCGCCCGCCTCGTCGAACCTTCGGGCCAGCGAATGACCGCTTCGCACGACGAGCACGCTCCTGCACGACGAAAGCGGCAGGCATGCGCAGCCTTCGGGCGCGCGCTCGATGGGAAAGATCACAGAAACAGCCGCAGGAAGCCTCCCACTTCAGTGGCGAGGTTGTTTAGGAAGTCCAGATCGCCTCTCTGGAGCTCCACGACCCAGTCGTCTCCGTTGGGCGAGAGCCTGAACGTGACGCCCGGCGCCGTTCTGGAAGCGAGCGTGACGGCGAGCCCGATGTAGAACATCGCATGATCCGCGCACGCGATCCTGAATTCGCGCACCAGACTCGCGGGATCGACGGTCTCCTCGACGAAGAGGTCCTCGAAGCTTGCGATCACGGCCGCCACCTTCGGCTCGAGCGCGAGCGCCTTTGGCGTGGGCGTGAGGCCGCCCGAGCATCGCGTGAAGAGCTCGTCCTCAAAGGCCTCGCGAAGCTTCGTGAGCGAGCGCGACGCCGTCGCCTGCGGCATGCCGAGCTGCGAGACGGCCCGCTGAAGGTTGTGCGGCGCGCAGAGCGTCCTGAAGAGAAGCAAATGGTCGCGGTCGAGAGGTTCCCTCGGTTCTTTTCTCATTTTTGAACGGTTCCATTCGTCAAATATGACTTGAACACGTCTGAAATTCACAATGGTTGGAAATTCCGGTCTTCTCTAACCTTACAGCCATGGCGCGACAGCCTCCCGGCAGAGAATGCCGCGACCTAAAGTACGTCCGCGCCAGAAGACAAAACCACGCTTTCATCTCCCCGACCAGGGATCCAAAGGAGTTTCCTCATGAAGTCCTTCACACTGAAGCTCGCCGCCGCGGCCGTTGCCGCCGCCTGCATTCTTCCGGGCACCGCCTCCGCCTCGGGCGGCGGCTCCGGCCCGAACGTCCAGTACGCCGTCCAGGGCAAGATCGGCGAAGTCATCACGAACCCGTACAAGATCGCGCCGCTCACGGCCGTCATCCGCAACGGCGGCTACCAGCTCAAGGATGCCGCGGTCCGCATCGTTCCCAAGCACGGCGGCGCCGAAATCAAGTACAACGTGAGCGATGTTCAGCTGCGCACCCATGCGGGCATCCCGGTCTTCGGCCTCTATCCCGACTACAACAACACGGTCGAGGTGTCTTACACGCTCGTCGACGGCACGAAGGAAACCCGCGTCGAAAACGAGGTCTACCGCATCTACGCGCCCGGGATCCACACTGAGACGAACGGCACGGCCGCCCAGCACCACGCCATGTTCGAAACCGAAGTGAAGAAGGTTGCGCCCGAATTCAAGGACCGCCTCTACTTCATCAACAACTTCCTGCCTTCGGGCGGCAACGTCGCACGCACGACATGGAACAATCCGATGGGCGGCGCCCTCGAGTGGGTCTACTATCCGCAGAACGCCGTGATCGACACGGCGGGCGACGTCCGCTGGTACATGTTCGTCTCGCCGATCTACGATCCCGAGAACATCTACAAGTCCGGCATCATGATGGGCTTCCATCAGGCCGACGACGGCTTCCTCACCTTCGGCTACGGCCAGCGCTACGCCAAGTACGACCTGATGGGCCGCGAGGTCTTCAACCGCCGCCTGCCCGCCGGCTACGCGGACTTCTCGCACGCCATGGACCCGGCCCAGAACGGCCACTACTTCCTGCGCGTTTCCTCGGCCGACTACCGCCGTCCCGACGGCAAGCGCGTCCACACGGTCCGCGACGTGATCCTTGAGGTCGACCAGAACGGCTGCGCCGTCGACGACTTCCGTCTCTTCGACATCCTCGACCCGTATCGCGACAACGTCATCAAGGCGATGGACCAGGGCGCCGTGTGCCTCAACGTCGACGCCTCCAAGTCCGGCCAGACGCTCTCCGCCGAAGAACTCGCGAAGATGGATACGAACAATCAGTTCGGCGACATCGCGGGCGTCGGTCCGGGCCGCAACTGGGCCCACGTCAACTCCGTCGACTATGACCCGTCAGACGACTCGATCATCATCTCCTCCCGCCACCAGTCGGCCCTCATCAAGATCGGCCGCGACAAGAAGGTGAAGTGGATCGTCGGCTCGCATGAAGGCTGGAAGAAGGAGTTCCAGGACAAGCTTCTCACGCCGATCGACAAGAACGGCAAGCCGCTCAAGTGCGAAGGCTCCAAGTGCGAGGGCGGCTTCGACTGGACCTGGACGCAGCACACCGGCTGGCGCATCGACTCCAAGTCCGACAAGGACGTCTTCTACCTCTCCGTCTTCGACAACGGTGATGCACGCGGCATGGAACAGCCGGCGCTGCCTGAAATGAAGTACTCCCGCGCCGTGATCTACAGGATCGACCAGAAGAAGATGACCATCGAGCAGGTCTGGGAATACGGCAAGGAACGCGGCTTCGAATGGTACAGCCCGATTACCTCCGTGACCGAATACCAGGCCGACAAGAACTCCGTCTTCGTCTACTCGGCCACCGCCTCGCTCAACATGAAGCAGTTTAAGAGCGTGAGCCCGAACCCCGTCATCAACGAGTTCAAGTGGGGTTCCACGGAACCGTCCGTCGAAATCGTGCTCAAGTCCACCATGGGCTACCGCGCGCTTCCGATCTCGCTCGACAAGGCCTTCAGCCGATAAGCATCGGCGGATTCAGTCCTGCGGTCTCTCTTCTCTTTGGAACCGCAGGCCTCCTCAGGAGGCGCACCGTCATCAGGCGCCTCCCTCCTTCTCGCGCCGCGCCTTCGGGCACGGCGCCTTGTTTTTATCCGCCGCCCGCACCGCCTACTGCGTTCGCCCTATGCCGCCCGAATGCATCGGAGCTACAATCTATTCCGTCTTCAATTCTTTCAGAGGCGTTTTCACAATATTGATCCGCTTAATGGCCTTCGTATTCGCTGCAGCCGCGCTCCTTGCGCTGCCTTGCGGTGCGCACGCCTGTCCGGATCATGCCGCCGTCGTGCAGGCGGTCTCCGCCTCATGGCAGGGAGAACCCGCCTCAGTCGGGTCACACGCCTCGCGTCACGAGGCGGCCGTTCGGGCCGAATGTTCCGCAGCGGCGCCCGAAGCGCCCTGCACCGATCGCCTCTGCTGCGTGACGCCGCCCGCGGCGCCCGCGCCCGAGTGCCGGACTGCGTACTCCGCCTCCGTCCTCCCGCCCGCCACAGGTTCCCGTCCCGCCGACACGAGCGTCATCCTCGGCAGGGACTCTCCGCCTCCGAAAGCCTGAAGCTTCGGGCCCTGCGCCCGCACGCCTTCCGGACGGACAGCCGTCCGTCCGCGTCACTCAAGCTTCTTTTTTCGGAGACACACAAAATGGAAATGACCCACTATATGGAGCTCATGATGGGCTCCTGGCACATGCTCGTCCTCTTCATGGCCGCACCGATGCTGCTCGCGGAGTGCTACGTCGTGAGCGAAATCCTTCTGCTCATCAAGCCGCCTCAGGGCGGCGCCCTCGCCGCCTTCAACAAGGCCTCGGCCTATGCAGCCGCGCTCGGCATCGCGCTCCTCTCGGGCTGCGTGGCCCTTCAGTTCTCGTCGGTCGTCGCATGGCGCACCTGGGTCGACGCCGTTTCGGCCCTCGCCTACGTGGCCGCGGGCCTTCCGTTCATCTACGTCGGCCTTCTCGAGGCGGCCTCGTCGCCCGCAGCAGGACGGCCGTCTGGAAGGGACGCTCGGCCGTCGCGGCGGTGGTCGTCTATCTCGTCCTCTCCCACGCCGCCATGGTCTTCGGGATGTTCGATCCCGTGCAGTTCGGCTGGCGGGCTTCGGACGACATGCACATGACGGACGGCGCTCACGCGATGCCTGAGACGCACGCAGGCCACGTCATTCACTGACGCAGGCCGCAAAAAGGCGCGGCGCGAAGCCTGCGGGCTTCTCCGCCGTGCCCTGCGTCCATGCGCGCGGATGCTCACGCTGCGGCCTGGAGCTCCTTCGCTCTTGCCGCAGCCTGTCTTCCAGCCTCGCGTCCCATCACGAAGCAGGCGGTCATGCCTGCGCCGCCGAGTCGGTCGCCGCCGAAAATGCCGCCCGCGCATTCGCCGGCGGCGTAGAGTCCGGGCACGAGGCCGCCCGAGGACGCAATGACTTCGGCCGCACGGTTCGTCCTGATGCCGTCGAGCGTCGTGTGCACGTAGATGCGCTCGGCTCCCCAGTAGAAGGGCGGCCGCTCGATCCTCTGGCGAAAGAGCCTCTTGCCCGTGCGTGCGTCGTACCCCTTGTCCGCCGCCCTGTTGTAGTCCTCGATCGTCCTCGCGAGCACGACGGGCTCGATGTCCATGGCGGCCGCCATCGCGTCGATCGAGTCCGACTTCCTCACGACGCCGTTGATGAGCTTGACGCCGAGCGTCGCTCCCTTGAAGGAACGGTCGTCCGTGATCACCCAGCAGCGCCTTTCGGGAAGCGACAGAATGGCGTTCGAAATCACGTTCCAGGGACTGTTCTCGTTGACGAATCGCCTGCCGTGCATGTCGACGTAGATGTCGGCGCCCTGATAGTCGAGCAGGCGTCCGCCCCAGAACGGAAGCGCCTGAAGGCCGAAGCCCGTCGTCACGAACGCGCCGTTTCGTCCCGCGCACTCGATGAGTTCGCCCGTTGCCCCGTCAAAGACCGTGCCCGCCGGATTGGCGCTCGTCGGAACGTCGGGCGTGAGCAGGGGATTGATCTTCATGCGCGCCTCGACGTTGGCCGTGAAGCCCCCGCAGGCGATGACGAGGCTTCGCGTCCTGAGCGTTCTTGCGCCCTGCGGCGATTTCACTTCGACAACCCACGCATGCCCCTCGGGTCTGAAGCCCGTCACGGGCGTCGAGAGCGCAAGCCTGCAGCCGAAGCGCCTCAGGTGCGCCATGAGCGCAAGCACGTAGCTGCGGCCCGCCGAGTTGCCCGGCATCGCGTAGCTCTTGGCCTGCTTGCCCGAATACGCGATGAACGGTTCGCTCCAGAACACGCCGAGGCTCTCGAGCCAGTCGAGCACGCCCGCCGAATCCTCGCCGATCTTCGCGAGCACCGCCGCGTCTCCCGTGCCGCCGCCGACCTCGAGCGCATCCTCGACGAACCTGCCGAGCGTGTCGTTCGGATCGTGCGAGCGCGAGGGCGCCACGGCCGAAACCGAACCGCTCGAATAGATCGAATGTCCGCCCACGAGCGGCCCCTTTTCAAGAACCAGCACGTGGCCCGCGCCCGACTCCAGAGCTGCAGCCGCAGCCGAGAGCCCCGCCGCACCCGAGCCCGCGACGATCACGTCCCAGACGCCCGAGGCGCCCGGATCGAGCGTGTCGGGCGCGCCCGCGGCAAGAAGCCGGCCCGGCACCGCCGCCGCAAGACCCGCGCCCGCCAGAAGACGGCGCCTCTGCGTCATGACGCCGCCTCTCGTGTCCTTCATCATTTGCCCGTCCCCGCAAGGCCCGCCCTGTAGTCCGCAGGCAGGTTCTCGAGCCAGCGGTAGGCGTCGAGCGCGCTTGCGACGCCGAGCTTGGCGTAGGCGTTGGCCTTGTGCATCTTCACCGTCTCGGCGCCGATGCCGAGCCTTTCGGCAACGTCCTTGTTGGTGAGTCCCTCGGCGGCGAGCATGAACACCTCGCGCTCCCTCTGTGTAAGCGACTCGAAGGTCCTCCTGTAGTCGTCCGCCTCGGCCGCATCGCTCTCTGCGGCCATCGACTTCGCGCAGGCGCGCTCGACGGCGCCCGCAAGCGCAAGCGGATCGCCGCGCTTTTCAAGAAAGTCGGCTGCGCCGTACTTCATCGTGTGCACGGCCGTCGTGATGTCGCCGTGTCCCGTGAGGAAGATGACGGGCAGCGTGCATTTCGCGTCAAAGAGCCTGCGCTGAAGCTCCACGCCCGTCATGCCGGGCATGCGGATGTCGAGCACGAGGCAGCCCGGCCTCGAGAGGTCGTCGCGCTCGAGAAGGTCGGCCGCACCCGCATAGTCCTCGACCTGCCAGCCCATGGCCTTCAGAAACTCGCGCTGGCTCTCGCGAAACGCATCATCGTCGTCGACAAGCCTCACGAGCGGCGTCCTGATCATCCGCTTCATGCATCTTCTCCCTGTTCATTCACCTTCATGGTTTTCCTGCCTTCGGTGTCCTCTCCTGCGGGGCCTGCCGCGTCGATCTCGACCGTGGCCCGCACGCCGCCCTCGGGTCTTGCCTCGAAGCGCAGCGTCGCACCGTGACTGTCGGCAATACCCCTGCAGATCGTGAGTCCGAGTCCGAGGCCTTCCGAAGTCTCACGGTCGGCCTCGCCGTCGAGCACCTCGCAGGCAAGACCTTCGGCGCGGGCGTTGAGTTTTTCGAAGACCTGCGCCGAGAGGACGGGCCCCGGATTCTCGACCGTGATGCGCCACCTGCCGTCCGCGCCCCTCACGAGCTCGACCCCGACGGCAACCTCGGGGCCCTTGAGGCAGTCGAGGCGCCTCACGGCGGAGGCCGCATTGCGAACGAGGTTGAGGACGAGCACCTCGAGTTCGAGCGGCTGTCCGAAGACGCCCGCCTGGCGCTCGGCGACTGCAACGTTGATCGGGACGCGGGCGTCGCTTCGCTCTTCGGCCCTGTAGGCCCTGACGGCGCTCTCAACGATGGCGTCGAGTTCGCAGATCGCGACGCGCTCGTGCTCGCGCCTTGCATACTTTCGGACCCTCGAGACGATGTCGGCGATCCTCGTCGCCTCGCCGTCGATGCGCGAGAGTGCATTGGAGAGTGCCTCGGCCGCCGCCGGATCGGCCACCGCCGCCGTCGGGCACTTGATTCTTGCAAGGGCGGCCCAAGTGCGGATCGCGCCTACGGGCGCATTGATCTCATGGGCGATCATGCCCGACATCTGCTGCACGACGCTTCTGCGCTCGAACATCGCGAGCTGGGTTCGCGTGGCGGCCGCGACCGCCGAAAGCCTCTCCTGCTCGGCCATCGAGCGCCTGAGGTCCTCGGTCCTGCGCCTCACGAGCCTGTCGAGCCTCAGCTCGTTGAAGATGAGAAACAGAAGAAGCCCCGCCGCCAGCCAGAAGGCGGTTCTGTGCCTTGCATAGAGCGCGGCGGGACTCATGTCCCTCAGATAGGCCCAGGGGCCGAGCTGCAGCTCCTTGAGAAGCGCGTCGACGCCTGCGTGGGAAACGTTGGTGAGCCATTCGGCGCCCGCAGTGTTCCTGAGGCTCAGAATGGCGATCGTCATGTCGCGCACCATTTCGGACGGCGCGTGCGGCAGTGCCAGAAGACTGATGTCGGGATAGAGCTCCGTCGAGTACCTGCACGGAATGACGGGCGCGCTCTTCGACTCCTCGCTCTCGAGCACCCTCAGGCCTGAGACGTCCGCGAGGCCCTCGTCGCCGAGCGTCTCGAGCAGACATGCCGGCACGACCGCCATGTCGGCCCTCCCTGAGAGAATGGCGCCCACGACGTCGGGATAGTCGTTGTTGCGGCGCACGACTCTGGCAAACAGCCGCGTGGGATCGATGCCTTCGCGCCTGAAAACGCGCTCGGCGGCAAGCCAACCGTCGATGGCCGTGGGCAGGGACGAAAAGACCGTGCGGTCCTTGAGGTCACGGAGCGTCCTGTAGTGCGAATCGCTCCTCACGACGAAGGCCGCGCCCACGGCGCGCTCGGCCTCAGCGAGCCCCTTGAGGCGCCTCGTGGCGATGCGCACCGAGGAGACGCCCGCGTCGAGCGGAAACACCGAACGCGCAAAGATGAAGTCGGGCCTGAGCCTCTCGAGCTGCTCCGCACTCTCGGCGGCCGCGAAGGTCGCCGTCCTGATGCGGTAGCCGCGCAGCCTCTCCTTGAGGGCGGCGATGGTCTCGTGGATGGTAAAGGCGTCGTACGGATTGACGAGCGTGTCGGGCCAGGCCACCGTCATCACGGGGCGGGTGTCGTCGGCGGGCGCCGTCAGGGACGGGTGCGAAAGCCCGTCCGGAGCCGCTCCGGAAGATCCCGGCACGACTGCGCCGACCGGGCCCGAAAGCACGGTCCAGAACAGCGCCGCAAGAAAACCCGCAGCCGAAAAACGCTTGACGTCGAGAGGATTCATGATGCTTCCGAGAGGAGGAAGAACCTTAGGGTTTACACTTACCCCCATGCAGGGGTAGGCGATTTTAAAAAACTCTAGCAGAATTTGGACCTGAAGCAGAACTTCATTTTCAAGTCCGCCGAAGAGCGGACCGCTCCTCGGAAAAACAGTTCGACCCAAACTTTCAGCATTCCAACGCGAACCTGCAACACAAGGACATCCACAATGGACCGCCGCTCCTTCATCACGGGCCTTGCCGCCGGCACCGCCGCTCTTGCGCACACGGGCCTTGCTCAGGCCAGCACCTCCGAAGCCTTCTCCAAGAAGACGCGTCCCGTCGACACCATGAACCGCATCGGCGGTTGGACGAACGGCAGCGTCGAAGTGATCGACATCAAGGGCGTGCGCATCGGCGAAGGTCGTCCGAAGCTCATTGCACCGACGACCTCCAAGACCGAAGCCGACCTGATTGCCACGGTGAAGAAGTTTGCGGACATGCCCGCGCTCAACGTGATCGAGGTCCGCATCGACTACCTCGGCAAGATTGATCCGAAGGACTACGCCCGCATTACCCGCGACGCCTATGCCGCCGCAGGCGACAAGGTCGTGCTCGTCACGCTGCGCAACGGCACGGACGGCGGTCCCTTCATCGCCGACGACGAATGGTACGGCTGCGTCTACGAGGCCGTCCTCACAGAAGGCCGCGCCGACATCGTCGACCTTGAGCTCTTCCGTGACCGCGCCATGATCGACCGTCTCGTCAAGCTTGCCCGCAAGCAGGGCGTCAAGGTCATCATCTCCGATCATGAATTCAACTTCACGCCCGACGAGGATGAAATCATCCGCCGCCTGATGCTCGAAGAACAGGCCGGCGCCGACATCCTCAAGATCGCCGTCATGGCCCACAGCCCCGAGGACGCCCTCGCGGTGATGAGCGCCACGGCCAAGATGCGCCACTACCACTCCGCCCGTCCGATGCTCACGATGGCCATGGGCCGTGCAGGCGTCCTCACCCGCATCACGGGCGAGGGCTTCGGCAGCGACATGACGTTCGCGAGCGTGGGCGGCAAGGCCTCGGCTCCGGGCCAGATCCCGGCCGAGGACTGCCTCAGGGTTCTTGAAACGCTTCACAAGGCCATGAACCCGTAAGGCTCCTCTTCCTCCTGCGGGCCTGCGCCCGCCTCCATCCCCCGGGGGCGCGGGCCCGTCTCCTTCGATCCGAAGGACAAACGTTCTCCTTTTTCATCAACCTACGACTCATCACAAGTTCAGGAATTTATTATGAAGAAGACTCTGATCGCCTTTGCAGTTGCCGCGGCCTTTGCGTCCGCCGCCTCCGCCGCGAGCTTCAAGGCCGGCACCTACACGGCCACCGCCCCCGGCATCCACGGCGACGTCACCGTCGAAGTGACGTTCACCGCCGACAAGCTCGCCGACATCAAGGTCACGAAGCAGTCCGAGACCGTGGGCATCGGCTCCAAGGCCGTTGAACTCCTTCCCGGCCGCATGGTCGCCGCCCAGTCTCCCGCCGTTGACGGCGTGACGGGCGCCACCATCACCACCGAAGCCATCCGCAAAGCCGTCTCCGACTGCGTCAAGCAGGCCGGCGTCGATCCCGCCAACCTCGTTCCGCTCGCCGTCAAGAAGACCGGCGGCCAGAAGACGCTTGAAACCGACATGGTCGTCGTGGGCGGCGGCGGTTCCGGCATGTCCGCCACGATCCGCGGCCGCATGAACGGCATGAACGTCATCCTCGTCGAGAAGATGCCGTACATCGGCGGCGCCGCCGCCATCTCCGGCGGTCAGGTCGTCGCCCAGGGCTCCAAGCTCCAGAAGGCCTTCGGCTCCACGGAAGACTCTCCCGAGTCCATGATCAAGGACTTCATGGCCAATGGCCACAACCTCAACGACCCGGCCAAGATCTCGCTCTACGCCAACAATGTCGGTGCCACGATCGACTGGCTGCATGAAAAGGTAGGCGTGAAGTTCATCCCGAACGACCTGCCGTTCCTCGCCGAGTACTCCCACCGCCGCGCCCTTGAATTCGAAGGCGGCGCTAAGACGATGGCCCAGCACCTTCGTGAAGTCATCGCCGGCAACGGCGCCCAGGTGCTCTACAGCACCCGCGTCGAAAAGCTCCTTCAGGACAAGGACGGCCGCGTGATCGGCGTTGAAGCCACGGACGACAACGGCGTCAAGTACACGATCAAGTCCAAGGCCACGCTGCTCACCACGGGCGGCTTCGGCAACAACAAGGACATGCTCGTCGAGCCGATCAAGTCCACGCTCTACTACGGTCCCGTCTCCTCCACGGGCGACGGCCACCGCATGGCCATGGAACTCGGCGCCAAGACGCAGCTCATGCAATACGGCAAGCGCTACCCGAACGGCATTGAAGTCGCGCCGGGCAAGGCCAAGTCCACCATCTACGCCAACGTCGGCGCCTTCGACCAAGCCGGCATTCTCGTCAACATCGACGGCAAGCGCTTCGTGAACGAAAAGGCCTCGAACCGCCACATCCTCGATCCGATGCTCCAGAACGCCAACGGCCAAGGCTACGTCTTCATGGACCAGAAGTCCTGGGAAGGCTTCTACAAGCGCCTGCCTGAAACGGGCGTCTCCCATGAGGATGCCGACAAGTACCTCGCCCAGGACGGCAAGACCGCTCCGCTCTTCGTGAAGGGCGCCACGGTTGAAGAAGTCGCCGCCAAGGCCGGCATCAACGCCGCCGCCCTCAAGGCCACCGTCGCCCGCTACAACGGCTTCGTCAAGGCCAAGAAGGACGCCGACTTCGACCGTCCGGTCCAGTACATGAAGGCCGAAATCTCCGCCGAAGGCCCGTACTACATCGTCGAGCAGCGTCCCCGCTTCGCCACCACGATGGGCGGCCTCTGCACGAACGACAAGCTCAACGTCATCACCAAGGACGGCAAGCTCATCCCGGGTCTCTACGCTGCGGGTGAACTCGTCGGCGGCGTGATGGGCGACGACTCCCCGGCCGGCGCCAACGTGGGCTGGGCCCTCACCTCCGGCCGTGTCGCTGCGGACGCCATCAAGGAAGCCGTCGCCAAGTAAGGGTCGACGAACCTTCCCAACCACTTCTCTTCCCCATCGGGGCCGCCCCGCAACGGCGGCTCCCGACTTCCGGGCCCGAAGCTCTCCAATCGGCTTCGGGCCCCTTTTTTCGTCAGCGCCCCGCGCGCCGCCCTGCGCGCTCAATGCGCCTGCGCACTTCTGCCTAGGTTCGAACACCTACTGCCTTCCAAAACGCATTACGCCTACATACAATGCAAAGTGGAAATGTTTGGTTGGAGGAACGGACATGTCTTCCGATATCAGAATCAAATTGAGCGACTTCGACGCCGAGCTGCTTGCCAACATCGCCGAACGCGAAGGCAGGACGCCCGAAGCGGTCGTGCTCGAGGCCCTGCACGAACTCTTCTCCGAAAGGCTTGAGGAAAAGTCCTTCCTCATCTCCAAGGACGAGTTCGAGGCCTGTCTCGCCATTCTCTCCGAGCCCGCCAGGAAGGCGGCCGCCGCAGACTGACGCCTGACTGACGACACTCAGGATTCGCACCTTCCCGCCGCATCCCGGCTGCGCCGGCCACTCGCAGCCCCGATCCATCCTCGTCCGAGCCGGCAGCGGATGCGGACTGTCTTTTTTTTCGTCTCAAAACAATCATGAACGCACGCGCACTCACGGCCTTCGCCTGCGCCATCGCAGCCCTCGCCTCCCTTGGCTCCGTTCCCGCCGCAGCGGGCGAAAGACTCGACAACATCGTTAAAAACAACACGCTTCGCGTCGGCACGCCGGGCGACTACAGGCCATTCGCGATGAAGGAGGATTCCGGCTACGCGGGCCACGACATTGACGTCGTCAAGGCGATGGCCGAGGTCTACGGCTGGAAGGTCGAGTTCGTCCCGACCACCTGGAAGCAGATGGCGGCCGACCTCAAGGACAACAGGTTCGACGTGGCCGTGGGCGGCATCACCCGCAGTCCCGCTCGCGCGCTCATCGCCGACTTCCTGCCCGCCTACGCGCCGTTCGGCAAGGTCGCGCTCGTTAACGTGAAGATGAAGAACAAGTTCAGGACGCTCGACGACCTCGACCAGCCCGACGTGCGCGTCATCAAGAATCCGGGCGGCACCAACGAGGCCTTCGTGCTCGCCAACCTCACCCGCGCCAAAGTCTCGACCCATGACAAGAACTTCGAGATCCCGGGCCTCATCGCCGAAGGCAGGGGCGACGTCATGATCACGGAAAACGCCGAGGCGAAGCTCTACGCGAAGAAGGACAAGCGCCTCCACGCCGCCTTCCTCGAAAACCCGCTAACGCCCGTCAACTACATGGGCTTCATGCTGCCCGTCGACGACCCCGACTACACGCGCGTGATGAACTATCTCTGGGACCTTCTGGATCGCCGCGGCGAACTCAAGTCCATCGAGGCAAAGTGGCTTGATTGACGGCCAGACCGCCTTCGCAAGGTTCTCAGGGCCCGTCAGGCAGCCGCCTGCGGGCCCGTCCCCGTCCCAGTTCTCGGAAATCCCGATGCGGCGCTGCGGATCACTTGGTATCCTTTTGGAATTCGACTCAACCGCCCGGGCCCAAAGTCCGGATTGAAAACAAGGATTATCCATGAGCATGCTTGAAGAATACGTGCGCGACCTCGCCGAACTCGTCAACCGCGACTGCGGCACGACCAACTGTGCGGGCGTCACGTCCGCAGCCGAGGTGATGAAGCGTCACTTCGAATCGATCGGCTGGGAGGCCGAGCTCGTCGACCTGGGCCCGACGGCGGGCCGCGGCCTCATCTGCCGCAACAAGCCGGGCTCGACCGAATGCGACGTCATCTTCAACGCCCATCTCGACACGGTCTTCCCCGACGGCACGGCCGCCGCGCGCCCCTTCTCGGTCGAGGGCACGACGGCTCACGGTCCGGGCTGCTCCGACTGCAAGAGCGGCGTGCTCGCCATCTTCTACGCCTGCCGCAACGCCCGTCCCGAAGACCTCGAGCGTCTGAGCGTCTGGTGCGTCTTCAATCCCGACGAGGAGCTCGGCTCCCGCGCCTCCAAGGAATGGCTCCGCGAGCTCTCCACGCACGCGAAGGCCGCGCTCGTCTTTGAAGCCGCGCGTGCCGGCGGCGAACTCGTGCGCTCCCGCAAGGGCTCCTCCAACATCCGCTTCACCTTCAAGGGCCTCACGGCGCACGCAGGCAACAATCCTCAGGACGGCCGCAACGCCAACGTCGCCGCCATGCGCCTTGCGCTCGCCGCCTACGAGCTCGACGACAAGACCCGCGGCACGACGGTCAATCCCGGCCTCATCCACGGCGGCACGGGCGCCAACATCATCTCCGACCACGCCGAAGTGACGCTCGACCTGGGCTTCTGGAACGACGAGGACGGCCGCGAACTCATCTCGAAGATCCGCGCGCTCGCTGAAAAGACCTGGGTCGAGGGCGTCACGCAGACCGTCGAGCAGCTGAGCTACTCGCCCGCCATGCCGCTTTCCGAAAACACCAGGGCACTCGTCGAGAAGATCACCGACGCCGCCTCCGAAGCGGGCTTTGACGCCCGGTGGGTCGACGCCGGCGGCGCCTCCGACGGCAACCACATGGCCGAGGCCGGCATCCCCGTCGTCGACGGCTGCGGCCCCGCCGGTGGTGGCTTTCACTCCGAACGCGAGTTCCTGCGCCTTGAAACCGTCGAGGAACGCATCAACATGATCGTCAACCTCCTCAAGCGTCTCTGATCCTCAGAGCTCCATCAGGCGACGTCTGCGACAAAGGCCTCTGATCCCAGGGATCCGGAGGCCTTTTTCCTGCCGTCTGAAATCGGATAGGGGTGAGGACTTTTGATCCTC
>NZ_KQ968582.1:0-1364 GCF_001578585.1 Sutterella sp. KLE1602 | reverse complement strand
ACCCTCCCACTTCAGTGGCGAGGTTGTTTAGGTCCTCTTTTGAGGCACAATGTCGGCACAACCGTCATCACGGAGGAACTTCCGCCATGCTCCGCCTTTTTCCTGCCCTCGCCCTCGTCCTCTCTCTCGGACTTGCAGGCCCGGGCACCGTCTCCGCCGCGCCCCTCATCACCGTCGAAACGGCGCCTGGGGACGATGCCGCCATCATTGACGGTGTCAAGCGCACTCATGCGCCCGATCCGCGCACGAAGCTCTTCGAGGTGACGGCCGAAACGAGCGGCGGCATCACGGTGCTCAAGGGCCGCACGGACTCCGCCGAAGCGCTCTCCGACCTGCGCGCCGCCTACTACGTTCAGAAGCGCCCCGTCGACGTGCGCGTTAAGCTCCTGCCCGACTCGGACGACCTGAAGAAGAAGGTCTGGGCCTTCACGACGGCCCCCGTGACCCGCATCACGGACCTCTCGGGTCGTCCCGTCACGACGGTCCCCGCAGGCACGCCCGCCGCACGCCTTGACGAGAAGGACGGCATGACGCTCCTGCGCCTGCCCGACGGCTCGATCGGTCTGGCCCGAAGCACGGACGTGCGTCCCTGCACCGAGACCGAGATCCTCATCCGCAACAGGCACGAAAGGCTCATCGTGACGGCCGACAAGGCCGTCTTCAAGCCCCTGCAGGAGGAAAGCGCCCCGTCCGCCGACGTCGTGCTGCCCCGCGGTGCGGTCCTTCGCCTTGACGGCGCGGGCGACGGCGTCATGCGCGCCGCGCTCCCCGACGGGCGTCGCGGCACCATCGCGGTCTCCGCCGTCGAGAAGCTCGCCGACTTCGAGCGTCGCGAGGAGAGCGAACGCCGAAGCGATCCCGCCGCCTTCATGAAGGCCCTCTCGGAGACGGCGGTGCGGGAGGCCGCCTCGGGCCGCCACGCGGACGGCGGCTCCTTCCTTCGCAGCGTCTTCCTCGCCCGCGACCTCATCGTGCAGCGCGATCCCGACATGCTGCTCGCCGCCTATCCGAAGGCCGACGGCGGCAGATCGCTCGATAGGTTCAAGCCCGGCGACGTGCTCGTCTTCAGGCCTGTCAACGGCGTCAGGGCCGCAGGCATCTCCCTTGGCGGCAGCCGCTTCGTCTCGGCGCCCGACATGGGCGGAGACCTCCGAAAGGGCGGCGCCAAGGCGCGCGCAGCGCTTCGCAAGTCGCTCGAAGGCGCCGTGCGCATCGATCCGGGCTTCCTCAACGATCCCTGCCTCACCTCCACCCGCTCGAACCCCTACTGGCAGGCCCCCGTCAAGGCCCTCGTACCCTGCAGCAGGCGCGCCGACATCGAAATGATCCGCTAAACAACCTCGCCACTGAAGTGGGAGGGTTTC
>NZ_KQ968581.1:0-1284 GCF_001578585.1 Sutterella sp. KLE1602 | reverse complement strand
AAGGCCGCGTTCCACGGACTTCCGAGATGAACCATTTATTTCTCTACGCCCCAATCATCAAAACGGGCGGTTCTTGTTCAGCCCTCGGCAATTGCCGAGGGCTTTTTTTTATCTGATCACACATGCCAGTAAGCAAAAAACCCCGCAAAAAAGGACAGCGAGCGAGAGACCTCGCCGTTCGAAAGAAGTTCGTGCGCGGGAAGTTCAAGGACGCGGACGACGCGCGCAGGACAATCGCTAGTCTCGAGCACCAGAAAACCCGCCAACGACGACGCTGTGAACAGCTTGGTTGGCTGCTTGGCTTTCAGGAGAAGGACTCTCTGCTCGAGGCATTCACGCTCAGTTTCTTCGCGCTTGAGCGTTGGCCGACCACTACGGACTACTCGGACTTCAACCAGATCAGCAGCACGCTAATGCTCGGGGCGCTCTGTCACAAGTGTCTCGGCGTGGTCGAGCAGGATTTGCTCGAGGACATCCAGCACGCGGCCTTCATGACTGTCGTCTGCGCCCGCCTGCGCAATCACCGCAAACCGATCCCGCCAGCAAATCTTGAGCCTGTAAAACACGGATTGATCGTTGCGCAGGACCTCATGGAGTACGCCTACGAGCACGAGCGTCAAGCGCTGATCAACGTGCTCAAGCACAACACGCATGAGACGTTGGACGAGACGCCCGGCTTGAGAGAGGCGCACGAGCGCTTCATCCTCGGCAAGCATTACGAGCAAGTCAGGCAATGGGAGCTAGAAGATGACGCCTTCCTTGGCGAGCTTCAAGAGACTGGAAAATTCAAAAACGGAGGAGAATGATGGAAGGATGGTTGAACAAAAAACAGGTCGGTGAGTATCTAGGCGGCAAGTCCCCTCGAACGGTGGACAGGTGGGTCGCGAAGCGCATTATTCCACAAGGGAAGCGCTTCCCCAGCGGCTTGTTTTGGCGAAAGGAAATCATAGACGAATGGCTGGGCGCAGACCAATACGCAACGAAGTGCGCGAAAGCGATAAAGCTCCGCGAGGCCACCCCCTAGCCAAGAGCCAATCGGCACCAAACCGCAGCCTGTCACAGACTTCTGGTGACGGGCTTTTTCTTCGCTTGCCACTCCCGTCCGCGCGCGTCTCAGGAGACGCTTGAAACTATGTTGTTCGGGCGCTAGACTGAAAGCGCAAAAAAAGCCCCGAGGGACCTCCTTCGGGGCTTTTTCTTGAGCAAATTGGGGCAAAAATTGGGGCAAAAGCCACTGACTTCCTCGGAAGTCTTCTGCCGCAACGATTGTTGGCGGAAGCGGTG
>NZ_KQ968580.1:17903-31357 GCF_001578585.1 Sutterella sp. KLE1602 | reverse complement strand
CCGTCCAATTAATAATTGGGCGGGGAGGATTCACATGCGGCTCTCGGGAAGACTGGAGGACGCGTGAAAATGAGAATGAAAAAAATCGGGAGTCTCCGTTGCGGAGACTCCCGATTTCACTTTGGAGCTTCAGGCTTCAGGCCTCAGGCCTCAGGATTCTCGGAGACCGGATAGTAGGCACAGGCCATGGCTTCGGCCTTGAGCTTGGCCTCGGCGGCTGCTGCGGCTTGGTCCTCGGCCTCATCGAGCGCGATGATCTGCTTGATGCGCTTGATGGCCATCTCACGCACGAGCGGCACGTCCATTTCGGGCGTGAAGATGTGCGCGAGGCGCAGGCCTTCGAGCATGGCGCGGATGGTCATGCAGCGGCTCTCGATCACTTCGTAGGGCGGTGCGTAGCGGCGCTCCTCCTTCATCGCAAGCAACTGAGCCTCGACGATGTGGTTGCGGACCTTGCTCGCGGCGGCCACGACGATTTCATAGACCTTCGGGTTGATGAGGGCCTCGTTCATGATCGCGATGGAGAGCGACGTGTTGTCGAGGTTGAGGTAGGCGTCGACTACCTGGCCGAGCTCCTTGTCCATGCGCTCTTCGGGCGGCAGGTCGGCGAACTTGTCGGTGTCGATCATGTCGAGGAACTCCTGCGTGCGCAGTTCGACGAGCGCCTCGATGATCGCTTCCTTGTTGCTGAAGTAGTTGTAGATGTGGCCGGCGCTCATCCCGAACTCCTGCGCGATGTCGCGCAGGGTCGTCTTGTGGAAGCCCTGCTTCTTGAAGCAGCGCTGGGCGGCGTCGAGTATCTGGTTGCGGCGTGAGTGGCGCTGGTGCTTGCCCGCCTTGTGAATGGTGAATGTCACTTTGGCCATGGATTACTCCTTGTCGGCCGGCTGCGCTTCGGCTACGGTCGTGCCGCCGCCGAGCACCTTGTAGAGGGTGATGGCGCTCATCGACTTGGAGAGTTCGGCGCCGATGAGGGCCTGCTTGGCGCCGACCATGGCGCGCTGGCTCGTCAGAACATCGTTGTAGGAGACGGCGCCCGCCTTGTAGCTGGCGTCGGAGAGTTCCCAGGCCTTGGTGGCGGCCTCGGCGTATTCGCGGCGGGCCGTGAGTTCACGGTCCATCGTGCCTTCGGTGGCGAGGGCGTCGGAGACTTCCCTGAAGGCGGTCTGAATGGCCTTTTCGTAGTTCGCGACGGCAATCTTCTGGCCGACCTTGGCGGCTTCAAGGGTGGCGACGTTGCGGCCGCCCGTGAAGATCGGAAGGTTCACGGAGGGCGTGAAGGACCAGAAGCCCGTGTGCGCGTCGAAGAGGTTCGATAGCTGCATGCCCGTGGTGCCTGCGCCGGCGGTGATCGAGACGCTCGGGAAGAAGGCGGCTCGGGCGACGCCGATGTTGGCTTCGGCGCTGATCAGGTCACGTTCGCTCGCGGCGATGTCGGGACGCTTGAGGAGCACTTCGGAGGGAAGACCGGCGGGGAGGACGGCCGTCTGCGTGACGCCGGTGGCGAGACCCGCAGGGAGCAGATCCTCGGGGACGGTGGTGCCGCAGAGAAGGTCGAGGGCGTTCTTGTCTTGCGCGACGGCGCGGATGTAGGACGCGATCTGGGCGCGGGCGGCCGTGACCGTCGTGCGGGCCTGCTCATAGTCGAGCCTGCTCGCGGCGCCGAGCCTGTAGCTTTCCTCGATGAGGCGGAAGCTTTCCTCCTGGCTTGCGAGGGTCTCCTTCTGGAGCTCGAGTTGGGCGCGGTCGGCGCCGAGCGCAAGCCAGCCGGAGGCGACCTGGGCGATCAGGGCGCTCTGGGCGGAGCGGCGGGCGTCCTCGGAGGCGAGGTAGGCCTGCAGGGCCTGCTCGTTGAGGTTGCGCACACGGCCGAAGAAGTCGAGCTCATAGCTCGTCATGGCGAGCTGGGCCGTGTAGGTGTGGGTCGTCGTGCTCGTGCCGGCGACGCTTGCCGGGGTGTGCTTGCCTGCGTTGCTAGCGGCGGCGGCGACGGTCGGGAAGAGCTCGGAGCGCTGCACGCCGTAGAGGGCGCGGGCCTTTTCAATGTTGAGGGCCGAGACGCGGAGGTCGCGGTTTTCCTTGAGGGCGAGATCGATCACCTTGCGAAGGCGCTCGTCCGTGAAGAAGGCCTGCCATTCGGGCAGGGCTTCGCTGCGCACGGAGGCTGCGTCGTAGGCTTCGCCCGTGGGCCACGCCTGTTCGACGGGCGCGGCTGGACGCTCGTGGTCCGGGGCGAGGTTGACGCAGCCCGTCAGGGCGAGGGCCGCGCAGAGGGGAAGGATCTTGAAAATCGTCGTGGACATGATGTTTGTTCCGTTAGGGCGGCGGAGCGGGTGAGGCCCGCCGCCCTGAGATTTCAATGTGTCGTGATGTCAGTCACCTGCATCAGGCCTGCTGGGTCTGGTTCTTTTCGTGGCGCTTCTTGCCGCCGAGGAAGCGGTCGACGAGCACGTAGAAGACCGGGACGAAGGCGATGCAGAGGAAGGTGCCTGCGAGCATGCCGCCGAGCACGCCCACGCCGATGGCGTTCTGGGCGCCGGCGCCCGCGCCGTGGGCCATGGCGAGCGGGAGCACGCCGAGACCGAAGGCGAGGGAGGTCATGAGAATCGGACGCAGGCGGACACGCACGGCCTCTTCGGCGGCGTGGATCGCATCCTTGCCCTGTTCCATGTACTCCTTGGCGAATTCCACGATCAGAATGGCGTTCTTGCTCACCAGACCGATCGTCGTGAGAAGGCCGACCTGGAAGTAGATGTCGTTGGACATGCCGAGCGCGCCGGTGAGGCCGAGGGCGCCCACGACGCCGCAGGGCACCACGAGGAGCACCGCGATCGGGACGGACCAGCTTTCATAAAGGGCGGCAAGGCAGAGGAACACCACGAGGATCGAGAGCGCGAAGAGCGCGGGACCCTGGTTGCCTGCGGCCTTTTCCTGGTACGAAACGCCGTTCCAGGCGATTTCGTAGCCGGTGGGGAAGACTTCCTTGGCGATTTCCTCAATGGCGGCCATGGCCTGACCGGAGGAGACGCCCGCACGCGGGTTGCCCTGGATGTTCACGGCGGGAAGGCCGTTGAAGCGTTCGAGACGCGGGCTGCCGTAGGACCATTCGAACTTGGCGAACGTGCCGATGGGCACCATCTCGCCGTTGGCATTGCGAACGTGCCAGCCGAGGATGTCTTCGGGCTGCATGCGCGAGCCCGTGTTGCCCATGACCCAGACCTGCTTGACGCGGCCGCGGTCCATGTAGTCGTTGACGTAGGAGCCGGAGAGGACGGTCGAGATGGCGGAGTTGACTTCGCCGATGCTGAGGTTGAGGGCCGAGAGCTTTTCATAGTCGAGCACAAGCTTCAACTGCGTCGTGTCGGCCATGCCGTTGTGGCGGACCATCGTCAGACGCGGGTCGGCATTGGCCTTCATCAGGAACTGGCCCATGTACTGCATGAGCTTGTCGTGCGTGCCGCCCGTGTTGTCCTGGATGTAGAGGTCGAAGCCGTCGGCCACGCCGAGTTCGGGAACCGGCGGAAGCGGGAAGACGAAAGTGCTGGCCTGCTTGAAGTCCGGGTGGCCCATGAGGATGCCCATGGTGCGGCCCTGGATGGCGGCGACCGACGTGTCGGGCGTCGTGCGCTCGCTCCAGTCGCGAAGCTTCAGGAAGCCCAGAGCCATGTTCTGGCCCGTACCTGCGAAGGAGAAGCCGCGGACCACGAAGACGGACTCGACGGACTTGGCTTCGGTCTTGGCGAACGTCTGCTGGATCTTCTTCATCTCAAGGTCGGTGCGCTCGAGCGTCGCGCCGTCGGGGAGCTGGGACATCATCATGAGGACGCCCTGGTCTTCCTGCGGCATGAACGAGGTCGGCAGCGCCTTGAAGCCCCAGACCATCAGGCCGACGACGGCGGCGTAGGCGACGAGCATGACGCTCCAGCCGTGGATCGACTTGGCGATGAGGGCCTTGACGGACTGTGTGAAGGCGTCGAAGCTGCGGTTGAACCAGCCGAAGAAGCCGCCCTTGCCGTGGTGCTCCTCATGGTTGACCGGCTTGAGCATCGTGGCGCAGAGGGCCGGCGTCAGCGTCAGGGCGACGACGACGGAAAGCGCCATGGCCGAGACGATGGTCACCGAGAACTGGCGGTAGATGACGCCCGTGGAGCCGCCGAAGAAGGCCATCGGCACGAACACGGCCGAAAGGACCATGGCGATGCCCACGAGGGCCGACTGGATTTCACCCATCGACTTGATGGTAGCGGTCTTCGGGTCGGTGCCGTCCTCGCGCATCACGCGCTCGACGTTCTCCACGACCACGATGGCGTCGTCCACCAATAGACCGATGGCGAGCACCATGGCGAACATCGTCAGCATGTTGATGGAGAATCCGCAGATGAAGAGTGCGCCGAACGTGCCCAGAAGCACGACCGGCACGGCGATCGTCGGAATGAGCGTCGCGCGGAAGTTCTGCAGGAAGAGGTACATCACCACGACGACGAGCACGATGGCTTCAAAGAGCGTCTTGATCACGCCCTTGAGAGCCGCGGAGATGAACGGCGTCGTGTCGAACGGAATCACGACTTCCATGCCTTCGGGGAAGCTCGGCTTGAGTTCCTCGACGCGTTCGAGGACGGCCTTCTGCGTGGCGATGGCGTTGGCGCCCGAAGCGAGCTTGATGGCCATGCCGGCGGCGGGATAATCGTCGTAGGTGGCGAAGGCCATGTAGGTCTGCTGGCCGACGGCGACTTCGGCGACGTCGCGCAGGTAGACCTTGGCGCCGTCCTCGGTCGTCTTGAGGAGGATGTTGCGGAATTCCTCAGGCGTCTGCAGCATGCTTGCCGACGAGATGGTGGCCGTGAAGAGCTGCTTGCCGTCGGTCGGCTGCTGGGCGATGCCGCCGGCGGAGACCTGGGCGTTCTGGGCCGAGATGGCGGCCTTGACTTCGCTCGGGTTGAGCTTGTACTTCACCATCTTGCTCGGGTCGAGCCAGATGCGCATGGCGTATTCGGAGCCGAATACTTCGGCTTCACCGACGCCCTGCACGCGCGAGAGCGGCTCCTGAACATGGGCGACGAGGTAGTCGCCCAAGTCGGAGGCGTTCATGCTGTGGTCCTTGGAGATGAAACCCACGACCATCAGGAAGTTGGCGGACGTCTTCTGAATGGTGACGCCCATCTGCTGCACGACCTGCGGAAGCGTGGTCAGGGCCGTCTGGATCTTGTTCTGGACCTGAACCTGAGCCATGTCGGGGTTCGTGCCGGCCTCGAAGGTCACCGTGATGGACACGCGGCCCGTCGAGTCGGACGTCGACGACATGTAGAGGTAGCCGTCAAGACCGGTGAGGTTCTGCTCGATGATCTGCGTGACGGTGTTTTCGATCGTCTCGGCGGAGGCGCCCGGATAGGTGGCGGAGATGCTTACCTGCGGAGGCGCGATCTGCGGGAACTGGCTGATCGGCAGCCTGAGGATGGAGAGAGCGCCCGCGAGCATGATCACGATGGCGATCACCCACGAGAAGACGGGCCTCTCAATGAAAAAGCGTGAGAACATGGTTTTCTGCCTCAGTCCGTATTAGTAGAGGGACTTGCCCGTCTTGTCGAGCATCTTGGAGGCGTCGGCCTCCTTGGGCGAAACGGTGGCGCCGGCGCGGGTGCGCTGGAAACCCTCGAAGACGACGCGGTCGCCGGCCTTGAGGCCGGACTCGACGAGCCAGCTCGTGCCGATCGAGCGGGAGGCCGTGATCTTGCGGGTGGCGATCTTGTTCTCGGCGTCGATCACCCAGACCGAGGCGTTGCCCTTGGCGTCGCGCATCACGCACTGCATCGGAATGACGATGGAGTCGGGACGCACGCCCTCGACGAGGTTGGCGCGGACGTAGAGGCCGGGGAGAAGAACCTTGTCCGGATTCGGGAACACGGCGCGGACGTTGACCATGCCGGTGGATTCGTTGACGGTGACGTCGGTGAACGTCAGCTCGCCCTCGTGCGGGTAGACGGAGCCGTCGTCAAAGACGAGCTGGACGCGGGCGCTCTGGTTGTCGCCGGACTTGAGCACGCCGGAGGCGATGTCGCGGCGGATGCGCATCAGGTCGTCGGCCTTCTGCGTCACGTCGACGTAGATCGGGTCGAGCTGCTGCACGCGCGTGAGCGGCGTGGCCTGGTAGGCGGCCATCAGCGCGCCTTCCGTGAATTCGGAGCGGGAGATGCGGCCCGAGATCGGGGAGAGTACCTTCGTGTACTGCATGTTGACCTTCGCGGTCGCCACGGCGGCCTCGGCGGCCTTCTGGTTGGCGACGGCGGACTTGAGCGCGGCCTGAGCGGCGTCGTCGGACTGCTTCGAGACGGCGTTGATCTTCACGAGCTCGGAGGAGCGCTTCGCGTCGGCGCGGGCCTTCACGAGGTTGGCATTGGCCTGGGCGAGCGAGGCTTCTGCGGACTTGAGCGCGGCGACGTAGGGGGCGTCGTCGATCTGATAGAGCTGCTGGCCGGCCTTGACTTCGGAGCCGTCCTTGAAGAGCTTCTTGACGAGGACGCCGTTGACCTGCGGGCGAACCTCGGCTTCATAGTAGGCGCTGGTGCGGCCCGTCAGGGTCGTCTGAAGCGTCTGGTCGGTCGTCTTGGCCGTCACGTAGGTGACTTCCGTCGGAGGCATCTGCCGCTGGGCGGCCTGTCCCTGCTGGGCGCCGTCCTTGCAGCCGGTGAGCACGGTCGTGGAAGCCAGGGCGCACATCAGCGCCAGGGTGATGGTTTTGTGCGTTGACAACATGTCAATGTACCTTCTGGTTTTTGTCGAAAACGGTTGTATCAGGTCGTCGGAAAGCGCCGTGTTGCGGGACTCTTTCCTGAAAACCTGTTCAGTAATGACTGAACGGTTGTTCAGGATTCTAGCAAACCTTCTGAACGAACGTTCAGGATTGTACCAAATCGAAACGGTGCTGAACGTAAGGATTCTTCAATTTTCGAGCGCATTTTCCGATGTTTCGGACACGTGCTTCATCATTGGGATCGCTACTGTTCGAGGGGAAGAGGAGGTTTCCGGGGCTTCCGCGCTGTAAAACGGCGCGCTGTCTCAGTAGTGTCCTCTGCAATCCCACAGGTATGAACGGATCGTCAGGTTTTGGGATGTTCGAAGAAGATAGCTGGCTAATCAAGTGATTTTGCCGAAAGTTGAAGGCAGAAGACGGAAGTCCGGATCTTTTTTGTTGAGGGAGAGGGCTTTTGACGGCGTCGCGGGGACCCCGGCGCTCGCGGTTTCGTCTGCGGCATCACGAGGGCGTGCTGCGCATGGACGACGCGCGCAGCGATGAGACTGCGCCCGTGGGGTGACGACGGGGTTCGATGCAAATCCGCCCGCGGGAGAGGCGTTCTCCTGCGGGCGGCGGGGCACGAAAGGTTGTTCACCGGTCCTTCATCGGAGGGCTTCGGCCGTTCGGGCGATGAAGACGACGAAGTTCTGCACGAAGCGCTGCGTGAGGTCGGCTTCGGCGAGCGACCACATGCGCCAGGCGCCGTTGTGCACGAGGCGGCAGCCCGCGCACGTGCGAGGCTTGACGTCGTCGAAGGCGGGCACGAGCACGTCTGCGCGGCCGCTCCAGAAGGTGGCTCGCAGGAGCGTGCGCCCGCCGATCGTCATGGTGGCGTCGTTGGGCGTCGTATGAAGGACGGGATTGATCCCCCGGTCCATCAGGCCGTCGCGGATCACCTCCATGAAGGTGACGGGCGTGTGGTGCGGGTCGCCGCAGGACTCGGCCGCGGGCTCGTTTTGAGCTTCGTCTTCCGTCTCGGCGTCCGCTTCGGCGGCGGGCTCGTCGTCGAAGACGTCGGAGAGCGTCGGGAGCGAGATGCGCACCGCATCCCTCATCTCCATCTCGGGAATGAGCATGATGTCGGCCTTCTCGACCTCGACGGGCATGAGCGGAGCCTCGAACTGCACGGGGGCCGTGACGACGGGGTCGGCGTCGTCGGGCGCGAGGTCGGCGGGCGTCACGGGGGCGACGGGCGGCACGGGGTCCTCGTCCTCCTTGTCGAAGACGATCATGTCGAGTCCGGCTTCGAGGCGCTCGACGTTGGCCCTCACGTGTGCAAGAAGCAGGTCCTTCTGCGGGGCGCAGTCCTCGGGCTCGGGCGCGATGCCCAGGGCGGCGAGGGCCTCGCAGACGCGCTCGAGCGTCTTTTCGGGGCGGCGGAACCAGTCGGCGCTGCGCACGCGCACGAACTTCCAGCCCGCGCGCTCAAGCACGGTCTGGCGCTCCATGTCGCGGCGGATGGCGTCCTCGTCCTCGCGGCCCGAGCCGTCGCACTCGATGGCGGCGGCGCGGCCGCGCGCACGCACGACCATGTCGAGGCGCCAGGCGCCCGCATCGTGGCCCGCCTCGACGCGGTAGCCTCGCTTTCGCAGCGCACGGAGCACCTGACCCGTGAATTCGGGATCCGGCAGGTCGAAGGGCTCGGCCGCGCCGATCGTGCCCGACATGACGCCGTCGGCCCAGTCGAAGAGCGAGCGGCGCAGGTCGTCGGGCTTGAGCTGCGCGGCGGGGTCAAAGGAGTGCACGAGCCAGAGCTGGTCGCGGGCGCGGGAGACGGCCACGTTCCAACGCTTCTTCATCATGCCGTCGGCGCCGTCGGTCTCCTTCCTGAGGGGAAGCCCGGGCGCGGCGGAGTCAACGAGCGAGAGGATCACGACGTCGCGCTCGTCGCCCTGGAATTCGGCCGAAATGCCGCAGTGGATGCGGCGGCGCTCGATCTCGCGCGGGTCGAAGTTCTCGACGAGCAGGCGGCGGATGCGGTTGACCTGCGCACCGTGCACGCTTCGCATCGGGATGATGCCGAAGGTCTTGCCGTCGTAGGCGGGATCATGGATCATCGCGCGAAGCAGGCGGATGACGGCCTGGGCCTCCTCTTCGTTGACGCCGTTGTCGCCCGCCGTGCCGCGGGTGCGCCATGGCACCACCGCGGGCTTGAGGCTCGAGGACGAGGCGTCGCGAAGCGGCCTGATCGTGCCGTTGTAGGAGAGGCGGCTGCACCAGCCGATGATTTCGGGCACGGAGCGGAAGTGCTCGACGAGCATGTGCGCGGGGAAGGCCATGCTCTGCACGAGGCCGTAGAGCGAGAGCCTGGAGTCGTAGAGCTTGGGCTCCTTGACGCGGCCCTCGAGGTGTCGGGCGCAGAGCGCGTCGACGGCGGCCTCGCTCGTGCCCACGGAGAGCGGCGTCACCTGGCGGTCGTCGCCCACGACGATCACCTTCTTGCCCATGTAAAGAAGCGGCAGCGCCGTCATGTCGGCCTGGCTCGCCTCGTCGACGACGATCACGTCGAACTTCGAGGCGGTGCTGAAGTTGAGGAGCGAGTCCTGGATCATCATGATCCAGACGGGTACGGCCTGCTGGCAGGCGGGCAGAAGCCTGTTGACCTCGCGCCTCCAGGCGGCGCTCTTGCGGCCGCGGCCGACGGCGCGCTTCATGTAGGCGGCAAGCGAGAAGAGGTTCGAGAGCGCGGGGCCGTTCGAGAGCCTCGACTTGACGGCCAGCCACGCCTTGGCGACGGCGAGCTGGGCCGTCGCCTCGCGAAGGTCGGCGCACAGACGCTCGGCGTCGGACTGCAGCGCGTCAAGGTCCGCGGCGGTCGAGCCCGTGTAGATGCGCTCGAGCTGGCGGTAGAGCCAGGCATTCGTGATTTCGGGCGACGGGTTCGAGGTCGTGAAGCCGGGGTCGCCCGCCTCGAGTGCGTTCGCCCACTCGGGTGCGGCGGCGCGAAGCCTTTCAAGAAGTTCGGTGCGACGGGCAAAGAGCGGCTGGTCCTCAAGCAGCTTCCTGAGGCGCTCGGCCTCGAGCTCCCAGGCGTCGGGGTCGACGAGCGTTGCGGCGGCAAGGCGCCTTGCGGTCGCGCAGGCGGGGGCGGCCGCATAGAGCTTCTGGCTCTCGGTCGCCTGCCATTCGCGAAGCGCATGAAGCTCGGCCTCGCGGTGGCGGGCCGTGTGCACGGGCGCGAGCACGTCGGTCGCAAACCTGCGGGCCGCCTCGAGCGGATCGGCGGATTCAAGAAGCTCCTTCATGCCCTCGGCTTCGATGCCGGCGGAAAGAAGCCCTTCAATATAGGGAACGAAGACCCTGCGCCACCAGATGCAGGTGTCGGAGAGCGATGTGCCGTAGCGCGTGAAGAGCGTGCGCACGGCGTTGTCGCCGTAAGTGGCGAAGGCGGGTGCGTCCGCGCGTTCGGCAAGGCTGTCCCAGGTGCGGGCGACGGTCTTCACGGCGGCCTTGAGGCGCGCGTGCAGCGCGACGGCTTCGAAGGCCTCCTTCGAGGCAGGGCGCGAGCCGTCCACTTCGACGCCGGAAAGCGCATCGGCGGCCTCGCGGGCCTCCTTGTTGAAGAGGCGGCCGAGGAAGCCCGTGCTGCCGTCGGGATCGTTGGCTGTGAACCATTCGGCGGCCTTCATGGCGGCGTCGGCGTCGATGGCGTCGGGGATGACGACGGTGCGGTTGTCAAGAAGCGAGGCGCGGTCGACGGCGAGAGCAAGTTCGTTTGCGGCCGCGAGCTCGCGCTCGAGCTGCTCGAAGGCCTCGCGGCACCCTTCGTCCGCAAGGCCGAGCGAGAGAGCAAGGCGCTTCATTTCGTCCGTTTCGGTAAGCGGCGAAAGATCCATAGCGGGCGTGAGCGCGGAGATGCCCGACTCGGGTGCGACGAGAAGCGTTTCGCCGCCCTTCATGAAGGCGTGGAGCCGTTCGCCTGAGGCGCTCCTTCGCTCGTCGATGGTGACGTCGCCTGCGTCCTCGGCGAGCACGTCGCGCCAACGGCGGTTCATGCCGCGCATCGTGTCGACGTCGGGCAGAAGCTCGAATCCGGGGAGCAGGCCCGAGAGGTCGCGGGCCGTCTCGGCGTCCCACCGGCCGTTCGTGCTGTAGAGTTCAAGAAGCTCCCTGAAGGAGAGCGGCAGGGGACCTTCGGCCACTTCGCCCGGAATGAGCGCCTGCAGGCGCTCGGCCTCGCGCAGGAACTTCGCGATTTCGGTGAGCGTGTAGCGGCGGCCGTTGAATTCGACGGCCTCGTGCTCGATCCTGCGTTGCTCGAAGATGCGGCGGCGACGGTCGGCGAGCGCGGTGCCGAGTCGATGACGTTCAAGGCCGAGCGCCCTGATGCGCGCCTCGAGGTCCTCGACGTTGAGTCGGGTGAGGCGCGTGATGAGTTCGGACGAGGTCTGCTCGAGGTCCTTCCTGTCGCCGAGCATCGTGACGCAGAGCGGCTGGATCTCCTTTGGCAGGAGGTCCTTGACGACCGAGAGCGCCTTCGTCGTGTGGCTCGTGACGAGCACGCGCTTGCCCTGCGAGAGGAAGTGGCCGAGAAGGTTCGCGATGGTGTGGGTCTTGCCTGTGCCGGGAGGGCCCTGCACGAGCACGACGTTGTTGTGTTCGACCTCGTGCGCGATTGCGAGCTGCTCGGGGTTCGCGGGCTTGGCGAGAAGTACGTCGGGGTCCTCGCCCGCCGTCGCGGCGAGTTTGGCTTCGAGCGAAAGCGTGGGCGTGAGGCCCGAGGCGAGCGTCGGGAAGACGTCGGGACAGACGATCTCCATCAGGTGCGCGGGCACGTCGCGGTGTTCGGCGATGTCCTTCCTGATGCTGCGGATCGCACTGCGAACGCCGCTCGGACGCGGCTGAATAAGAATGACGGGACTCGCCTCGAGCGTGAAGGCGGGTTTTTCACCCGCGTCCTCGGGGAGTTCTTCTTCTGCGGGTACGAAGCGGCAGTCTGGGTGAAGGCTTGCGGCGAACTTTTCGAGCGCCTCGGAAAGCGACTCGTCGCCCGCAAGGTTCGCGTCCGCACCCGCATCCTCGAGCCATTCCTCAAAGCGCGAGGCGGCCTTGAGGTCGACGCCGTCCTCGGCAAAGGGCGCGAGGATTTCGGCAAGGAGCCTCGGGTCCTCGTCGCCGTTTCTGCGCACTTCGATCACGGGCAGGTTGCGGCGGCTCGAGCCGAGCTCGATGACGAGCGGCTGCACGAGGAGCGGCCAGCGCACGGGGTTCTTCGCGCGCGTGACGTCGGGGTTCGACGTGAAGACGGCCGTGCCGATCACGCACTCGTCGCGAAGGTTCGACTCGGAGAGATGGTCCCTCAGATCCTGCAGGCGCTCGAAGAGCGCATGGTTGGGAAGGATCTCGCCTCTGGCCTCCAGCCAGGAGCCGCGGATCCTGAGCCAGTCGGCGAGCGTCTCGTAGAGTTCGGCCGACTCGGGATGCTCGGCCGGATCGGGCAGGGCCTTCCAGTCGGGTGTCCATTCGGGGGCGCGCCAGTCGCCCGTCGCGTACGGGGCGAGAGACTCGGGAATCGGCGGGCACGGCGGCATCTCGAGCTTTTCGATGCGGCAGACGAGGTCGGCGTCGGCGCCCGTCGGGTCGCCCGCAACGAGCCCCGGCACGGCCGCCTCGAGCTCGGGGAGCCTGAGAAGCCTGCCGCACCTCGAGAGGTGCCTTGCGGCCGTCTGCCTGAGGCTCGTGGCCTCTTCAATGAAGGTGAGAAGACTGTCGATTGCTTCGCGCTGTGCTTCGGTGGCTATCATCGGAATTGTCTTGGCTGCCGTCCGGAGAATTGCCCGGCCGGAATCGGATTTCGGAATCTAAACACCACATTGTACTGAAGCGGACGCAATCCGCCTCCACCAGCGGCGCCGGCCCGCGTCCCGAGCTTCGCAAATGCATCGCGGCAGGCGTGCGGTCCGGTGAGGTGATGATATCGAGAGACTTGGAAAATCAAGAGGGGAAATCTGCAGAAATCCTGTGCAAGCGAACGGAATCGGGTAGAATCGTGATATTACCTGAAGGCACAAAAACTGAATGAATGTTCATTCAGGGGCGCATTCCGGGAAGGTCCCAGCGCCACCATTCTCTGCAGGATGGGGAGAGCGGGGCTCGTGTCGCAACAAAACAACTTCAAAAGGAGAGGCCAACATGCTTCGCCGCAATCTTCTTCTCGGTGTCGCCGGCGTCGCCGTTCTCGGCGTCACGGGCTGCGCAACCCATCCCGTCAGCGTCCAGCAGGCCACCGAGCTTCCCGCCGCCCAGCTTCGCACGTGCATCAAGCGCGCCGCCCATCGTCGCGGCTGGCGCGTCGTCACGGACGAACCGGGCAAGATGCGCATCAAGTACGTCAAGGGCCCCCACGTCCTCGTCGCCGACGTCACCTATGACAACGAGGGCTACATGATCGAAGCCGTCAAGGAAGGCTCGACGCTCTTCAATAAGGACGGCACGGCTCACCGCAAGGTCAATTCCTGGACGGCCAACCTCACCGTGACGATCCGTGAGGAAGAAAACAAGATCCTCCTTCGCCAGACGAACTGATTGTCAACGATCCGACCGCCGCACCGGTCAATAACTCCTGCCTAAGGCAGAGGCTCGAAAGAGCCCTTGTTGACTAGCCTCGGCGCCCCTCTTTCGAGAGGCGCCACGTTGGTTGGGAATGTACAGGCACCGTGGGATG
>NZ_KQ968580.1:0-17803 GCF_001578585.1 Sutterella sp. KLE1602 | reverse complement strand
TGGGAATGTACAGGCACCGTGGGATGTACATCCTGGTTCCACGCACTGCGGCCTGCAATTAAAAGCTCTGAGAGGTCGGAGCGGTGTTGCAGGTACCAGACCCCCTCCAACATTGGCGAAGGATGTCAACCGGCCTTCGGGCCGTGTCAGCGGAACCTGCGGGTATCCGCCAAACGCTTCTCGAAAAGAGAAGCACCTATTTAACCGAACTTAGAAAGGAGGACGGCGCTTCCTCCCCTGTCTGAAGACAGAGGTTCCCGCGCCGAATTTCGAATTTCTATGAAAGAGTCCATCAAAAAGACCCGTCGCACGCCGGCCCTTGAAGCCCTCAACGAGGCCCATCGTCTTGCCGTCTCTCCCTTCGTCTTCCAGGCGCTCTGCGCCATGACGGACCTTGGAATGATGAGGGCGCTCGACGAGGCTGGCTCAGAAGGCCTCACGCTTGAGGCGCTCTGTGAAAAGTCGCCCTGCAGCGACTACGCCGCCAGGTCGCTCCTTGAGGTCGCCGTGCGATTCGGCGTGGCGCAGCGGTCGGATGAAGGCCGGTTCTCGCTCACGAACACGGGCATCTTCTTCGTCAACGACCTGCACGTGGGCATCAACTTCCGCTTCACGCGCGACGTCTGCTACGAGGGCCTCGGAGGCCTCACCGACTCCTTCAGGGAGTCCCGTCCCGCAGGCCTCAAGGTCTTCGGCGACTGGCCGACGATCTATCCCGGCATCCAGAAGCTGCCGGGCCGCGCGAAGGAGAGCTGGTTCGAATTCGACCACCATTATTCCGACGAGGCCTATCCCAAGGCGCTGCCGCTCGTCTTCACCGACGGGATCGACTCGATCACGGACGTCGGCGGCAACACCGGCAAGTGGGCCCGCTCCTGCTGCGCCTGGCGCAGTGACATCCGCGTGGCCGTCATCGACCTGCCCGAGCAGTGCGAGACCGTCGATCGCGTGATGGCCGAAGAAGGCCTCGCCTCCCGCGTCACCACGCATCCGATGAACGTCCTCTCCGACCAGCCGTTCCCGAAGACGGGCACGAAGGCCTGGTGGATGAGCCAGTTCCTCGACTGCTTCTCCCCGTCGCAGATCGTCTCCATTCTGAAGAAGGCGCATGCCGCGATGGAGGACGATGCGGTCCTCTATATTCTTGAGCCGCTCATCGGCCGTCAGCCGTTCCCCGTGGCCGACGCCTGCCTTGCGGCGATGTCGCTCTACTTCACGGCGCTCGCCAACGGCACGAGCCGCTTCTATCCCTACGACGAGTTCGAGGTGTTCGTCGAGGCCGCGGGCTTCGAGATCGAACGCGTCCACGACGGCCTCGGCATGGAGCACACGCTCCTCGTCTGCCGCAAGAAGAAGGCCTGATGATGACGGACTTCGACATTGCCTCCCACGTGGTGCTCGCGCAGGGGCTCTCCTCCGGCGAGGACCTCCGCGCATGGGCGCAGGCTGCGCTCCCCGGCATGCCCGAGGGGCTTCCCGACGCGCCGCTCGCCTTCACGAAGCGGCTTCCGATGATGAAGGCGCGCCGCATGAGTCCGGGCGCAAGGCTTGCCTGCGAGGCAGCCCTTGCACTTGAGGGCGCGGGCGAGGCGAAGGCCTGGATCTTCTCGAGCCGCCACGGCGAGACCGTGAGGGGCGTGAAGATCCTCGACGCGATTTCGGCGGGCGAGCCGCCGTCGCCCACGGACTTCATGATGTCGGTCCACAACGCCGCCGCAGGCATGTTCACGATCGAGGGACGGGTGCACGCGCCCGCCTCGAGCGTCGCCGCAGGCGCCGAAAGCTTTCACATGGCGCTCGTCGAGGCGGCGGGCATGCTCGCAGACGGCATGGACTGCGTGGCCGTCGTTGACTTCGACGACTGTCAGCCCGGGGCGCTTCTTGATGCGTTCGAGTCGCGCCCCTGCGATGCGCTCTACGCCACCGCCTGGCTCCTGAAGAAAGGCGCGGGCGTCACGATGACGCCGCGTTCCCTGAAGCAGGCCGAGCCCGTGCTTCCCGCTTCTCTCCAGCTCGCCGCAGGCCTTGCGTCTGAAAGGTCCGCGTTCGTCACGTCGGGCGCCGCCACCCGCTTCGAGTAGGAGCGTGCGTGATGGAGGCCGCCGTGACGCAGGAAAAGGCCGAACGCACCGAAGGCAGGCTCGCCTTCGAGTGGCGCCGTCTCAAGACGGGGCTCTGCTGGGTGATCTTCGGACTCGGGGGCCTGGGCCTCTCGATGACGTACTTTCCCTATCTGAGGCTCACGGTCGGAGATCCCGTGGCGCGCCGCCTCAAGGCCCGCGCGATGATCGCGAGGAGCTTCGACTTCTTTGCGCGCACGATGAACCGGCTTGCCGTCATGACGGTTGAGCGCGAGTCCCTCGCACAGATGCGCTCCCTCAGGGGAACGATCATCGTCGCCAACCATCCGACGATTCTCGACTACGTCCTCACGGCCTCGATGCTCCCCGAGATGGACTGTCTCGTGAAGGCGTCGCTCAGGCATAATTTCTTCCTCAAGCATGTGATCCGTGCGGCCGACTACATGTCAAACGACGGCTCTCTGGAAACGCTTGAGGAGATCACCCGCAGGCTTGAGGCCGGCGAGAACATCCTGATCTTCCCCGAGGGCACGCGCACGCGCGCGGGCGTCCCGATGAAGTTGAAGCGCGGCGTCGCCCATGCGGCCCTGCGCACGGGATGCAGGCTCGCCGTCGTGCACATCAGGAGCTCCCACGCGTGGCTCAACAAGGACACGCAGTGGTACGAGATTCCCGCCGTTCGCCCGTCGATCCGCCTGACTTTCGAGGGCATGATCGATCCGAAGGACTACCTGAGGGAAGGCGAGGACGGCTACTCACTGGCGAGCCGCAGGCTCACCGAGGCGATGCGCCGCGAACTCCTCAAGGCCGCGGGCCGCGAGGACGAGATCGAAGGAAAGGCGCGCGGCCGCCGGCAGAATTGACGCGCTGCGCAGAAAGCGACGGCGCTTGCGAACCAATCCCTCATTCAACGGATGAAGAACTGATGAACAATCTGGAAAACGAAGTCAAGGCCCTCATCATCGAGGCCCTAAACCTTGAAGACATGACCCCTGAAGACATCGAGACGGACGCTCCGCTCTTTGGCGAAGGCCTTGGTCTGGACTCCGTCGACGCCCTCGAGCTCGGCCTTGCCGTCAAGAAGCGTTTCGGCGTCTCGCTCTCGGGCGAAACGGAGGAGGTGCGCGCACACTTCCGCAGCGTCGCCTCGCTGGCCGCCTTCATCCGCGAAAACCGCACCGAGGAGAAGTAAGAAATGGAGAAGACCTACACCAAGGAAGAACTGTTTGACGAAATCGTCCGCGTGATGGGCGATCTCTTCGAGGTTGACACCGAAGGCGTCACCCGCGAAAGCCGCCTCGTCGAGGACCTCGACCTTGACAGCATCGACGCCGTCGACATGATCGTGCACCTGCAGAACATGATCGGCAAGCGCATCAAGCCCGAGGCCTTCAAGTCCGTGCGCACGGTGGGCGACGTCGTCGACGTCATCTACGACTTCTCGCAGCAGAACGGCGAAGCCGCCAAGTAAGCGGCGCGCCTGATGACGGGCACGATTCTCAATGCGGTCACGGCCGCCGTCATGGCGGTCTGGCCGTTTTTCGTCCTTTACGCCGTGACGAACGGCCTGATGACGCTGCTGCTGGTGGGCACCGCCTGCGTGCTCGGCGTGAGGCTCGCGCTCGCCTTTGCGGGGCGCGGCGAGACCGCCCGCAGCGGCCGCCTTCTTTCGGCTGCGGGCCTCGTGCTCGTGGGCCTGGCGGCCCTTCTCGACGAGGCCGACTGGATGCTCTGGTATCCCGTCCTCGTCAACGCCTCGCTCCTCTCCGTCTTCGGCGCCTCGCTCTTTTCGGGCATGCCCGTCGTCGAGCGTCTGGCGCGCCTCGGCCTGCGCGGCAAGCCCCTGCCGCCCGAAGGCGTCGCCTACACGCGACGCGTGACGGCCGTCTGGTGCGGCTTCTTCGTCGTCAACGGCAGCATCGCCGTCGCAACGATCCTCGCGGACGACCTGACGCTCTGGGCCCTCTGGAACGGGGGCCTGAGCTACGTCGCCATCGGCTGCCTCATGGGCGGCGAATATCTCTACAGGAAGCTTGTCAAGCATGTCTGAAGCCGAGTGTTCTCCCGTCGCAGGCTGGCTCGAAGGCCGGCCAGAGGCGCCCGCCGCAGTCCATGCGGACGGCGCCGTGACGACCCGCGCCGAACTGGCGCGCAGGGTCTCGGTCGCTGCCGCCGCACTCGCAGACATGCCTGCGGGCTCGCGCATCGCCGTTGACGCCGATGCGGCGCACAACTTCGCGGTGCTCCTCTCGGCCGTCCTCTGGAGGGACTGCGTGCCCGTGCTCTTTGCGGGCCGCGGCGCCATGCACGAGACGCTCGCAGACGAATACGACGCCGTCCTCACGACGGAGTCGCATAGGTCGTTCCCGAAGCCCGCTCTCGTCGCGGACTTCGCCGAGAATCCGTGCCCGGCTTCCGAACTCAGGGCGCCCGAGGCGGAAAGGCCGCTCGTACTCTTCACGTCGGGCTCTTCGGGCACGCCCAAGCGCATTGAAAAGACCGTCGGCCTCATGAGCCGCGAGGCCGTGATCACGCAAAGGCTTTTCGGCCGTCATCTCGAGGGCGCCGTGATCGCCGCCACGGTGGATCCGAGGCATCTCTACGGCCTCACCTTCGCCGTCTGGATGGCGATGACGACGGGCACGCCCGTCGCCGACGCCCGCACGGTCTATCAGGAACAGCTTCTCGAATTCGACCGTCCCGTCGCGCTCGTGACGACGCCCACCTTCATGAGGATGCTCGACACGGCGCTCGAACGCCCCCGCATCGCCTTCTGCCTGACGGCCGCGGGCGTGCTCGACGACGAGGCGCTCTCTCGCATGCACGCCTGGACGGGCGTCGCCGTGCACGAAATCTACGGCAGCACCGAAACGGGCGTCGTCGCCTCGAGAAGGCACGACGCGGGACGCATGAATCCCGCCTGGACGCTCATCGACGAGGGCGGACTTGAGGAGACGGAGCAGGGCTGGAGGCTTGCCTCGCCGCTTCTTCCCCAAGGCAGCATCCTGCTCGACGACCGTCTGGAGATGTCCTCCGACAAGGTCTTCAGGCTGCTCGGCCGTCGCGACCGCATCGTCAAGATCGGTGAGATCCGACTCTCGCTCATCGAAATCGAACGCGTGGTGAAGGAAGCTCTGGGGCTTGAGATTCGAGCGCTTTCCGTGAAGCAGGCGGGCCGCACCGTGATCGGCGCCGTCGTCTGCGAGCGCACGTCGCCGGGCTGGCGGGGGCGCTGTCCCAACCGCATCGAGACGACGGCGGCGCTCGCCGGGAGGCTCGATCCGCTCGCTCGTCCGCGCCTCTGGCGCCACGTCGCCGACTGGCCGACGGACGCTCAGGGCAAGGTGGTCGTGCCGATGCTTGCCGAACTCTTCGAACACAAGGAGACAACACATGGCTGACGAACTGAAGGGCGCCCTGGAGGTGCTCTCCCGAACCGAATCCTCGATCGAGGCCCGCCTCGTGCTGAGCGAGGGCATGTCCGTCTTCGACGGGCACTTTCCGTGTCTGGCCATTCTGCCCGGCGTCGTGCAGCTCAACCTCGTCGAGACGCTGGCAGCCGAATGGGCCGGGAGGCCCCTGCGCATCGCCTCCATTCCCCAGATGAAGTTCACGGTGCCCCTGCGTCCGGGTGACGCGCTCCTCGTGAAGCTTGCCTTCAAGCCCGCCGAGGACGGTCTCGGCGCGTCGTTCTCCCTTGAAAAGGAGAAGGACGGCGAGGCCGTGCCCGCAAGCCGCGGACGCATTGCGTTCATTTTCAGGTGACGGACGGCGTCATGTCAGACTTTCGTCCCGTCGTCATCATTCCGAGCCGCAACCACGGGCTCACCCTCGGGGGCGTGCTTGAGGGCCTTGCGCCCTTGAAGCTTCCCGTCATCGTCGTCGACGACGCAAGTGATGCCGAGAGTGCGCGCGAGCTTGACAGGCTTGCCGCCCTGCATCCCGAGATGACGCTTCTGCGCCACGAGGTTAACCGAGGCAAGGGCGGGGCGTTTCTGACGGGGCTCGAACATGCGGTCTCCGAGGGCTATACGCATGCGCTTCAGGTCGACTCCGACGGCCAGCACGACCTCGCGGACGCCCCCGCGCTCCTCGAGTCCGCCCGCAGGCATCCCGGCGTCCTCTGGTCGGCGCGTCCCGAATACGACGAGTCCGTTCCGAAGAAGCGCCTGATCGGCCGCTACGTCACGCACGTCTGGGTCTGGATCGAAACGCTCAGCTTCGAGATCGTCGACAGCATGTGCGGCTACCGCGTCTATCCCGTCGCCGACACGCTTGCCGTGATAAAAAGCCGTCCCGTGGGCCTTTTCATGGACTTCGATACCGAAATCATGGTCCGCCTCTACTGGCGGGGCCTGCCCGTGCGCTTCATCCGCAGCCGCGTGATCTATCCCGAGGGCGGCAGGTCCAACTTCCGCATGTGGGAGGACAACGTGCGCATCTCGAAGATGCACGCGCGCCTCTTCATCGAAAGCCCGCTCTGGTGGCCCGCCCGCATCCGCAGGCTTTTCCGCCGCGAACCCGTCTGAGGAGAAGAGATGACCGAAGCCGAATCGAAGGAAGGCAGGGAAGGCGGGGAGCATTGGAGCACCACGCCCGAACGTCGCGGCATGTGGGGGCTCAGGCTGCTGTGGCTTCTCTACAGGATCGGGGGCAGGCCTCTCTTTGCGCTCATCGGAACTCCCGTTGCTTTCATCTTCAGGCTCACGGGGACGCGTGCCCGTGAGGCGAGCGACCGTTTTCTCGAGCGCGTCGCCGAGCGCAGGGAGGCGCTCGGTCTTGTGCTTCGCCCCGTCTCGGGGCACGCCCACTTCAGAGCCTTCGCCACGAGCATGCTCGACCGTCTTGCCGCATGGGCGGGCGGCCTGAAGCTCGCGCGCGACGTCGACTTCGCCGACGAGGAAAGCCGCAGGCTTCTCTGCGAGCCCACGCCCGACGGCAGGGGCAGGCTCGTGCTCGTCTCGCATCTGGGCGTAGCCGAGGCGACTCGTGCGCTCGCCCAGCACGACAGGGCCGTGCCCGTCTGGGCGCTGATATTCGACCGTCATGCGCCGAGGTTCAAGGCGATGCTCGAGGCCGTTGCCCCCGATGCCTCGCGCCACGTGATCGCCGTCGACCGTCTCGGCGTCGAGACCGCCTCGATGCTCCAGGATGCCATCGAGCGCGGCGAATGGGTCGCAATCGCGGCCGACCGCACGCCCAACGATGCGCTCACGCGCGGCGACCGGTCCGTCACGGCGGACTTTCTCGGCCGTGAGGCGCCGTTTCCCGCCGGTCCCTTCATCCTCGCGTCGCTCCTGAAGTGCGGCGTGGTCACGCTCTTTGCCGTGAGGGAAGGGAACCGCATTCTCATCAAGTGCGAGCCTTTTGCGGATGAGGTGAAGCTCCCGAGGCGCGGCCGCGAGGCCGAACTTTCGCGCCTGGCCTCTCTCTGGGCGCAGAGGCTTGAGGCCGAGGCGCTCGAGCATCCCGCCCAATGGTTCAACTTCTACGACTTCTGGCATGAGGAGGATCGCAGGTGATCCGCTTTATCAAGAAATTCGCCGTCTTCTTCATTGCGGCACTGGTCCTCACCTTCATCTGGTTCAAGACCGCAGGCGCCGCTGAGACGCAGGACGCCGCAAGGCTTGAGGCGCTCGCGAAGCGTCTCAACGACTTCACTTCGCTTGAGGCCGACTTCACGCAGAAGCGCACCCTAGGCGCCGCGGGCCGCACGCTCACGAGCACGGGCACGCTGTCGCTCACGGGTGACGGAGCCTTCTCCTGGGTCCAGAAGACGCCTTTCGTACAGACGGTCTCGCTCAAAGACGGCGTCTTCACGATCCGCTACGAGGACGAGGCGCCCGAAGTGATGAAGGCCGAAACCCATCCCGCCGTTCTTTCCGCCGCACGTCTTCTCACGTCCGTGATGAGGCTCGACGCGGCCGCGCTGCGGGACGCCTTCGACTTCACGCTCGTGGGCGGCGAAAAGCCCGCCGACGCTTGGACGATCACGCTCAGGGCCCGCGACGAGGCTCTCGGTCGCATTCTCGGCACCGTGACGCTGAAGGGCTCGGAATACGTTGAGTCGATCAGAATGTCTCCTTCTAACGACAACGTGACCGACATGATTCTCTCCAACGTGAGGATCGTGAAAGGGGCCTGAATTCGATATCGTCGAAGCGACGAGGCTTTTCAAGCTTCAAGCTTTCGAACCTGCTGAGTCGCTTCGGGACGACGCTGAGGCGGAGTGCCCGTTGGAAGAGTAGACTTAAACGCTTTCCCTCCGTGCAAAGTGCCCGCCCCGCGCAGCGGAACGGAACGGAGAGGAGAGGAACGGACCAGACTGGACAGACCAGAGGAGAAGCGGCCTTGACCGATCAGTTTTCCATCATCACCACGCTCGTGACGGGCTTCGGGCTTGCGCTTGTTTTCGGGTGGCTTGCAGAGCGCTTCCTGAAGACCCCCACGCTTGTGGGCTACATCATCGCGGGCGTGTCCGTGGGCCTCTTCCCGCTCCTTCCCAACGTCGACCGCGTCGTCACGGAGCAGTTCGCCGAAATCGGCGTGATGCTCCTGATGTTCGGCGTGGGCCTGCATTTCTCGGTCGCCGACCTCGTGAAGGTCAAGGGCGTGGCCGTCACGGGCGCGATGCTGCAGATGGCCGCATCGGGCGCCGCCGGCACGGCCGTCGCGCTCCTTGCCTGGGACTGGGCGCTTCCCAATGCGATCGTCTTCGGCATGACGCTCTCCTGTGCATCGACCGTCGTCGTGATGAAGGCCCTTGAGCTTCACAAGCTTTCCGTCACGCCGAGCGGCCAGGTCGCCATCGGCTGGCTCGTCGTGCAGGACCTCGTCACCGTCTTCATCATGGTGTGCCTGCCGCTCGTCGCGCAGGTGACGCAGGGCGAGGGGCCCGTTGATCCGAGGCTCATCGTCATCTCGCTCTCCAAGACGCTGCTCGGCGTCGCGGTGTTCGTGGCCGGCATGCTCATCGTCGGCAAGCGTCTCTTCCCGTGGATTCTCCAGCGCGTGGCGCTCTCGGGTTCCCGCGAGCTCTTCACGCTCTGCGTGCTTGCGATCGCCATCGGGATCGCCTACGGCGCGGGTGCGATCTTCAACGTGAGCTACGCTCTGGGCGCCTTCTTCGCTGGCATGGTGATGCGCGAGTCTAGCTTTGCGCACCGTGCGGCCCGCAACTGCCTGCCGTTGCAGGACGCGTTTTCGGTGCTGTTCTTCATCTCCGTGGGCCTCATGCTCGACCCGTACGTCTTCGTGAACGAACCCTGGGCCGTGATCGCCGTGATGCTCATCATCATGTGCATCACGAGCAGCGTGACGGCCGCGCTCGTGCTGCTTCTGGGCTGGCCGCTCGACACGGCCCTCGTCATGGGCGCCTGCGTCTCGCAGCTCGGTGAATTCTCCTTCATTCTCTGCGGCCAGGGCATTGCGCTCGGGATCGCGACGCCGGGCACGATGAGCATCGTCGTGGCAGCCTCGATTCTGACGATCGCGCTCAATCCGCTGATGTTCACTGCCATCCCGCACGTGAGGAAGCTCCTCGTCTCCCGCCGTCCGTTCTTTGCGCGCATGGCCGAACGCGTCTCGCCGCTCGCCTCCGTCGAGCCCAAGACCATCAAGGGGCACGTGCTCATCGCGGGCGTCAACGAGGTCGTACTCGCGCTCCTGCCGAGGCTCGAGGCCCGCGGCATCGACTTCACCTGCTTCGTGATGAGCGACACGACCGCCGCGGTCGTCGACTCCTACAAGCATGGTTCGGCCATCGTCGGCAATCCGTCCGACCCCGCGCTCCTCGTCCAGGGCCATCTCGTCGATGCCGAGGTCCTCGTGCTGCCGTCCTCCGACATGGTCCTCAACAAGACCGTCTTTGCGGCCGCGCGCGAACTCAAGCATGACTGCCGCATCATCGTGCGCGTCGCCAGCCCCGAAAACCTCAGGGCTGTGCCGTCCGACGAACACACCCGCATCCTCAACGACACCCAGATCGCCTCCGAAAGCCTCGGTGAGGCCGTGGCCGACGTCTTCGGCATCGGCGCTCAGGTTCGCCACGAAAAGGCGGTCGCACGAGGCGAGGCGACGAACGACATCGACGAGGACGAAGGCGCCGCCATCATCGCGCAGGCCCGCGCCGAAGCCGCCGCGAGCGCCGCCCGGCATGCGGCCCGAAACACCTCCCGCCGTTCGATCTTCGACGGCATCAGGGAGAAGATGGCGAAGCGCCGCGAGGAAAAGGCGAGGGCGAAGGCCGCCGTCAAGGCCGCCCAGGCCACTCAGGCTGCCGAGGGTGGTGAAGCCGCAGACGCCGCGTTCGATGCGTCCGCCGTTCCCGAGGCTCAAAAGCCCTCCTTCTTCTCCGGCATGAAGGACAAGATCGTCGGCCTTCGCGTCAAGCAGAGGATTGCGGATCTCAAGGTGAAGGAAAAGATCGCGGACCTCAACGTCAAGGAGAAGCTCGACAACCTCAACGTCAAGGAGAGGATCGAGAACCTCGACGTCAAGGGCAGGATTGAAAGGCTCGACGTCAAGGGCCGCATCGAAAATCTCAACCTCAAGGACAAGATGGACAAGATCAAGGGCGTTGACTACAAGAAGTGGATGCCGTCCTTCGGCAAGTCCGCCGCTGCCGGAGCCGCAGGCGCCGCTGCCGCTGAAGCCGCTCAAACTGCAGAAGCTGCTGAAAAGGCTGAGACTGCCGAGGCCGCTCAGCCCGTTCAGGCCGAATCCGCCGCGCCCGCTGCAGCGCCTGTCGACATACAGCCCGAAGTCGTACAGCCCGAGAGCGCCGTCGAAGAGGAACGCACCACCGAAGTTCAGGCAGCCGTCGTGAGCGAACCTTCCGTGAAGGACGTTCCTGCGTCCGATGCACCGGCTGATGCACCTGCCGAGGCGGCGTCCGAAGAGGCGAAGCCCGCGGTCACGGACGACGTGAAGAAAACCGAACAATAACCAGAGGATCATGAGCAGGAGGACGCGGTTCATCGACAGGCTCACGCAACCCGCAGGCACCTTGCCTGCGCTGGTTTGGGCCGCGTGCATCCTTCTCATTCTTGCGCTCACCGTCATCGGCTTTCCGAAGGGCGCCCTTTCGACCGACATTCTTGATCTGCTGCCGTCCTCTTCCGCCGACGTAAGGACGGGAGAACTTGCTCAGGCCGCCACGCGCGGCATCGCCGACCGCGTGATCTGGGCCGTCCGCGAGGACGCATCGAACCCCGGCGCCGCGGACGAATTCGTCCGAAGCCTCTGGGAGCGCGAGCTCGTCACGTCGCTTTCGGGCCGCATGGACGAAGCGGACCGCAGGATCTGGCTTGAGGCCATGAGGCGGGACGTCCTCGGACTGCTCGACGAGAAGACCGTCTCGGGACTTCTCGGGGACAAGGCAAAGGGTCACCTGAGGTGGATGCTCGGCCAGCTCTACAGTCCCGTCGCAGGCGTCACCGGCGACGAGTGGCGTGCGGATCCGTGGCTTCTTCTCCGTTCGGTCATGATGTCTCAGGGCAGGGGCATGCCGACGCTCGACGACGGCTGGATCACCGCAAAGGATTCCGACGGGCGCTCCTGGCGCCTGCTGACGGGCCGCGTGCCCGTGTCCGCGCTCTCGGGCGACGGGCTCAAGGCCTGGATCGCCGCCGAGGCCGACATCCGCAGGGCCGTTCTGTCCGAACGTCCCGACGCCGCCATCGCAGGGCAGGGTGTTCTCTACTACAGCCATCACGCGGCCTCTCAGGCCGAGGGCGACATGAAGCGTCTCGGTTCGCTCTCCTGCGTCCTCCTCGCCGTCTTCATCTTCGTCGCCTTCCGAAGCTTCAGGCCCGTCCTCCTCTGCCTGCTTTCCGTCTCGGCGGGCGCGCTCTGCGGCACGGCCGCCACGCTGGCGGTCTTCGGGTCGCTCCATGCCGTCACGCTCGTCATGTGCCTGAGCCTCATCGGCATCTCGGCCGACTACACGACCTACTATCTGATGCGCCGCCGCTGGGCGGGCGGGATCGAAACGCCCGCAGGCACGCTTGTGCACCTGAGGCCCTCGCTCCTGCACGCGCTCCTCACCACGGTCACGGCCTATGCGCTCATGCTCGCCGCGCCTTTCCCCGGCCTCAGGCAGCTCGCGCTCTTTGCGGTCTGCGGACTCGCGGGCGCCTGGCTCACGGTCGTCGCCTGGTTCCCGTTCCTCGTCAAAGGCTTCCCCGTCCGTCCTCTGCCCGCCCGAAGCCTGCTTTCGGCCTACGCGGACGCATGGACGCAAGGGCGCCTCTGGACGAAGGCCTTCCTCGTCCTCTTTGCCTGCGTATCGGTCTTTGGCGTCGCGCGCCTTAGCGTCAACGACGACCTCTCGGCCCTGCAGACGCCGCCCGTCAGACTTGCCGCAGAAGAGAAGGTGATCTCCTCGCTTCTCGGCATCGGCTTTTCCCAGACGTGGTTCGCCGCCACGGGCAAAACCCCCGACGAGGCGGTGCAAACGCTTGAGCTCTTGCGACCGAAGCTTCATGAACTGGAAAAAGAGGGCTTTATTTCGCGTCCCGTGATGGTGCCCCTCAGAAGCCTTGACGTGCAGGAAAAGGCCCTTGCCGCGATGAAGGCTGCTGAGCCCTCGATGACGGCAAAGCTCGCGCCGCCCTGTGAGGGATCCGGCTGCACGCCCTACGGGACCGTGAAGCTTGCGTCATGGCTGGCGGGCCCGTTGGGCGACAACTACCGCTCGCTCGTTGCCCGCACGTCCGAGGGCGTCGTGATCCTCGTGCCCGTGACGCTCTCGGCCGGAAAGAATGCGGCCGAGGCTGCCGCTGCAGCTGCGGCCGGGATCGACGGCGTTTACTGGCTCAACCGCCGCGCCGACTTCGGGGAACTCTTTTCGGCCTTCCGCCTCGGCCTCACGGGGCTCATCGCCGCAGGACTCGCCGTGCTCGGACTCATGCTCGTGAAGCTCTTTGGCGCAAGGCTCGGGCTCGTCGCGTCGCTGCCCGTCGCGGGCGGCCTGCTTGCGGGCCTTGCCGCTGCGGGCATCACGGGCACGCCCGTCAATCTCTTCAGTCTCTTCGCGCTCATCCTCGTCATGGGGATCGGCGTCGACTACACGATCTTCTTTCATTCGGAGGAAGGCGCGGGATCCGCGGACGAGCCGCGGGACCACGTCCTTCATGCGATGGCGGTTGCGCTTGGAAGCACGCTTCTTTCGCTCGGCATTCTGGTGCTGAGCGAGACGCCGGCCGTGCGAAGCTTCGGCCTGGTGCTTTCGGCGGGCGTTCTTTTCGCCTTCCTGCTTGCGCCCGCCACGCGCCTCATCACAAGACGGAACACATACAGGGAGGAGCGTCCACGATGACGTCCGCTTCTTTCAGGGGCCTTGCGGCGCTGGCCGCCGCGCTCATGCTCACGGGCTGCGCCACGGAGCCCGAGTCGCCTGAACTCTTCTTCTGGGTCAAGCCCGGCGTGCGCGCCGCGCTGCCCGACAGTCCCTGCGGCGCCGACATGACCGAAAACGCCATTCTCACGGCGGTCCGCGACGGGCGCACCGAGCGCCTTCTCACGGTCAGGGCCTGCCGCGGCGGCCTGATGTCGCTCGACGTGATGACCCTCACGGGCATGGCCCTCATGAGCGTCACCTACGACGGCACCATGCTCGTGTCGACGAACTACGTGCCGCTCCCCAAGGAGCTTCGCGCAGAGCAGATCGTCGCCGACATTCTGATGGGCACGCTCCCCGCCGAAGCGTGGACGACGCTTCCTTCGGGTTATCATCTCAGGATTGAGGAAAAATCGAGAACGCTCGTCGACGGCGACGGCGCCGAAATCGAGCGCTTCACGTATGCCGACGGGCCCCGCGGCCCCAGGCTCGCGAGCCTCAGGCACGAGGCCTTCGGGTATTCGATCGCCTTTCGCTATCTCGAGGATCCCGCCGTTCCCGATTCCACCGCCGACAAGCCCGGCCCCGACGAGGAGAAAGCCCAGTGACGGTTTATGTTGAAGCCCTGTCGCTCGTCAACGCACTCGGCGAAGACGACGCCATTCTTGCCAATCTGGCCGAAGGCCGCGCGCCCGGCATGGAGGGACCCCTCGTGCGCACCGTCGACGGGTTCGAGGCTCCGTTCGGCCGCGTGACGATCGATCTTCCCGACACGAATCCGCCGTCCTCGCGCAACAACAGGCTCCTCAGGGCCTGCTGGAACCTCCGGAAGACCGAGTTCGAAAGCCGCCTCAAGGACTTTGAGGACGAGCGCATCGCCGTCGTACTCGGCACGAGCACCTCGGGCTCCCAGGAATTTTCCGACTGGTGGAAGGCACGAAAGTTCGGCTCGGAAATGCCGCCTTTTGCAGGCGAATGGCAGGAAATGGGCGCTCCTTCGCGCGATTTCGCATCATTTGTGGGTGCGAAGGGCCCCGCCTACACGATCGCGACGGCCTGCACGAGCTCGGCCCGCGCCATCATCAGCGCAGCCCGCCTTCTTGAGGCGGGGCTGGCCGACGCCGTCATTGCGGGCGGAGCCGACACCTTCGCCGACATGCCCCTGAACGGCTTTCACGCCCTGGGCGTGCTCGCGGGCGAGCGCACGCGTCCCCTGACGGACCATCGTCCCGGCATCACGATCGGCGAGGGCGCAGGCCTGATGCTTCTCACCCGCCGTCCCTCGGCCGTGAAGCTTTCGGGCTGGGGCGAGAGTTCCGACGGCCACCACATGTCGAGCCCCGAACCCGAGGGCAGGGGCGCCGAGGCGGCCGTGCGCGGCGCGCTCTCGCGTGCGGGCCTCACGCCCGACGACATCGTCTACGTGAATCTTCACGGCACTGGCACGGGGCAGAACGACGCCTCCGAGCTTGCCGCCATGAACCGCGTCTTCGGCGGGCGCACCGCCATGTCGTCCACCAAGACCTATACGGGCCATACGCTCGGCGCCGCAGGCGTCACCGACGCGGGGCTGCTCGTGCTCGGACTGATGCACGGGGGCCTGAAGCTCCCCGCCCAGTTCTCCGAAGGCCAGACGCCCGACGAGACGCTTCCGCTCTCGGGCGTGTTGCGCGAACCCGCGCTCATTGCGCCCGGCCCCGTCATGAGCATGAACCTCGCCTTCGGCGGCAGCAACACGGCCCTCATCTTCGAACCGACTTCCTGAACGGCACGAATCCATGTCTGAAACCACCCAAACCGAATTTCTTGATCCGGAAAGCTATCTCCCGCACAGGAAGCCCATGTGCGTCATCACCCGCGTCGTCAGCGTGGGCGAGGCGGATGTCACGACCGAGGCGGATCTGGACCCCGACGGCGTCTTCGCCACCCACTGGCGTCCCGATGGAGAGCTGCCCGAAGCCTTCTTCCTCGAGGTGATGGCCCAGACGATCGGCATCTGGTCGCACGTGCACGACGATCTTACCGTCGTGCACGTGGGCGACAGGAAGGCCGACGCGGGGCTTCTGCTTTCGGTGCGCGGCATCAGGATCGAGCGCTGCGTCAGGAGAGGCGAGGGCACTCTTGTCTGCACTATGTCGAAGATGATGCTCGACGACCGTCTCGCGGTCTTCGAGGGCACGGTCTCGTGCAACGGCGAAGCCGTCGCTTCGGGACGCCTCACCGTCTTCCAGCCGCTTGAGAGCGAAATCGACTCGCTTCTCGCCGTCTGACGGCATAATTCACCCTCATACTGAAAGTCAATTCAAAAACGGATCATGACCGACTACAAGAAAACCGTTCTCATCACAGGCGCCTCGCGCGGCATCGGACGCGCGTGCGCGGTCGAGCTCGCCCGCACGGGGCACACGCTCGTTCTCAACAGCCGAAGGCCGTCCGCCGAGATGGACGAGACCGTCCGCCTCTGCGAAGAGGCGGGTGCAGAGGTCCGCACGCTCTTCTTCGACGTGGGCTCGACTGAGGCCGCCCGCACGGCGATCGAGGCCGACATCGCGGCCAACGGCGCCTACTGGGGCGTCGTCCTCAACGCAGGCGTCACCTGCGACAACGCCTTCCCCGCACTTGAGGAGGAGGACTGGAAGCGCGTGATCGACGTCGACCTCAACGGCTTCTACAACGTCATCCATCCGGTCGTCATGCCGATGGTCAGGGCCCGCAAGGGCGGCCGCATCGTCACGATGTCGTCGGTTTCGGGCGTCACGGGTAACCGCGGCCAGACCAACTACAGCGCCGCCAAGGCGGGTCTCATCGGCGCCTCGAAGGCGCTTGCCGTCGAGCTCGCCAAGCGCCGCATCACGGTCAACTGCGTCGCGCCCGGCCTCATCGACACGGGCATGGTCGACATGAACGAAATCGCCCGCGAGCACGCGATGGCGATGATTCCGATGCAGCGCATCGGCACCCCGGAGGAGGTGGCGGCCGTCGTCGGCTTCCTCATGGACGAGCGTGCGTCCTACATCACGCGCCAAGTCATCAACGTCAACGGAGGCATGATCTGATGCGCAGAGTCGTAGTCACCGGCATGGGCGGCGTCACGTCGCTCGGCCAGAACTGGGAAACGGTCAAGGCGGGTCTTCTCGCCCACAGGAACGCGGTGCGCCGCATGCACGAATGGGACGACATCGAGGGCCTCAACGCCAGGCTCGGCGCGCCCGTCCTCGACTTCACGCTGCCCGAGCACTACACGCGCAAGCGCATCCGCTCGATGGGCCGCGTCTCGCTTCTTTCGACCCGCGCGACCGAACTCGCCCTCGAACAGGCGGGCCTCATCGACGATCCCGTCATCAAGAGCGGCCGCACCGGCATCGCCTACGGCTCCTGCACGGGCAGCACCCGCGCCGTGGCCGACTTCGGCGAGATGATCGTCAACCGCAATACGCGCGGCATCACCGCCACGACCTACGTGCAGATGATGCCGCACACCACGGCCGTCAACACGGGCCTCTTCTTCGGCATCACCGGCCGCGTCATCCCGACGCCGAGCGCCTGCACGTCGGGCTCCCAGGCGATCGGCTACGCCTGGGAGGCCATCCGCCACGGCTATCAGGACGTCATGGTGGCGGGCGGCGCCGAAGAGCTCTGCCCCTCCGAGGTCGCGGTCTTCGACACGCTCTTTGCCGCCAGCACCCGCAACGACGAGCCCGAGCTCACGCCGCGTCCCTTCGACGCCAACCGTGACGGCCTCGTGATCGGCGAAGGCGCCTGCACGCTCGTGCTCGAGGAGTTCGAGCACGCGCGCGCGCGCGGCGCCAGGATCTACGCCGAACTCGTCGGCTTTGCGACGAACTGCGACGCCACCCACATCACGCAGCCCAACAGCAAAACCATGCGCATCTGCATGGAGGAGGCGCTCAGGACCGCAGGCCTCGCGCCCTCCGACATCGGCTATCTGTCCGCCCACGGCACCGCCACCTCGCGCGGCGACTGCGCCGAGTCGAACGCCACGGCGTCGCTATTCGGCAACAGGACGCCCGTCTCATCCCTCAAGAGCTTCTTCGGCCACACGCTCGGCGCCTGCGGTTCGATCGAGGCCTGGCTTGCCATCGAGATGATGCGCGAAGGCTGGTTCAGCCCGACCATCAACCTCACCGACATTGATCCCGAATGCGGCGAACTCGACTACATCACGGGCAAGGAGCGCAGGATCGACACCGAGTTCGTCCAGAGCAACAACTTCGCCTTCGGCGGCATCAACACGTCGCTCATCTTCAAGCGAATGTAAGCCGAAATTCCAACCGAATAACACGTCAGGAGAATTTTTCTCCTGAAATGTTGGAGGATCCTCCTTTATGACCAAGTTCGCCTCCAAAGTTCTCACTGATTG